>JBLFYM010000054.1:0-37236 GCA_047608975.1 Limisphaerales bacterium
GAAGGCTTTGGCCGCCCTGTCATGCCCAAGCCCGATCGGAAAAACTATTGCCCACAGATTTAGGTCACCACAGATTGGGGTCTTCATAATCTGTGGTGAACTGAATCTGTGGGAAGAATTCTGCGGCTGTTTTATGAAATTACCTGAGCTTGCCAGCTACAAGTCCGTGAGTGGAACGGCGCGGATCTTCAGGTTGCGGAAGGCTTCCGGAAGTTGTTTCGGGATTACGATCCGATTGTGGGTGTTGTTTTCCCAGACTGGCAGGAGCCTTCCGTCTGCCCGTCGAATCCGGAGATTGTCCACGTAAATCTTGAAATTCCCCGGTCGGTTGGAATGGAAGTAGACGGCGTGGAAGGTTCGTAGCAGTGGTGCTTCGTGTCCCATGGCCACAATTCGATGCTCCCATTTCCCAGGTCCACTGCGGGTTGCGGGTCCGGGGATCTGCAGGCGACCAAACTGATCGAGGCCCATGCGGACATTGAAGACTGGTGGTTCGCCATTTTTGTAGGGGGAGATGAAGAAGCCTGAGCGCAGGTAGTTTCCCTTGGGAACCATCAGATCAAATTCGACCCGGTCTCCCAAGTGAACCCGGTGCTCCCGAACCGCGAACTGCACCCGGAGGGAATCCTGGGGGCTTACCTTCTCAGTCTGAGTCAGTGTGATCTCCATTACCTCACCGCGGGGCGAAGGTTTGTCGTTTCGTTTCGGTGCAACGAGTGGGGAGGCGATCTGAAGATCTTCGCGCCACGTTTTGATCCGCCGGCTGAGTTGGGCGACCACGCCGGGATTCGCGGAAGCCTCGTTACTGCTCTCTTCTACGTCGTGACGCATGTCGTAGAGCTCGTTGCGGTCGATATACTGAAACAGCTTCCAACGACTGGTGCGGGCAACCTCGTGATCACGCCAGGCCCAGTAGTAGTCCTTCACCGGCGTGTCGCCTCCGTTGCGCAATGCGTCTGAGCAATCGACTCCGTCAATTGGCCGGGCGGTCTGGAGAGATTTCTCCAGCAGACCGGCAAGGGTCGGCATGACGTCCAGGTGGCCGAGCATTCCGTCGAATCGGCCGCCGTTGAATCCGGCCGCCGGCCAACGGATCGACGCGGGGACATGTACTCCGCCTTCGAATGTCTTATGTTTGTGTCCGCGAAACGGAAGGCTGCTTCCCTCGGGCAATCCGCCGTTGTCACTGAAGTACCAGACGATCGTGTTTTCCCGGATGCCGACTTCGTCGATCGTCTTCAGAATCGCCCCGACTCCGTCATCCAGTGACAGCAGCTGGGCGGCGTGAATCCGTTGCTTCCGATCGGTGACGTGGTCAGGAACCCGGGCCAACAGATTCGGCTTTGCCTGCAATGGATGATGCACCTGATCAAATGGAACGTAACAGAAGAACGGCTTGCCCCGCCCAGATTCTTCGCGGATGAACCGGGTCGCGTGTTTCACAATGAGATCGGCCAGGTAACCCTGCTCATCCGGACGATAGTCGAGATCGTGGAACCAACTGGTCAATTGGTCTCCGTACGCTTTGCGGGTGAACTTGTCGGGACCGCCGCCGTAGTAGACGACCGTCCGATCGAATCCATGAGCGTTCGCACCCGCGCCCGGGATGAACTTTTTGTTGGGCAGATGAGTAAACGCGGTCCGGAATGCGGTCCGGAATTTCGGCGTGTCCGGTTCATTGCCATTGTGCCATTTGCCGAAGGCTCCGGTCCGGTATCCGAGTCCCTGAAAAAAATCTCCGATCGTCGTTTCCGCCAGGTTCAGTTCGCCGCCCACGTTCGGGCCTGCACCGAGCCGCAATGGATGACGGGCGGTGAGGAACCCCGCCCGGGTTGGGGAGCACACGGGGCAGGTCAGAAACGTCGTCAGTTCGCGGGACTCGCGAAAGAGACGATCGATGTTTGGGGTCGGCACGCGCTTGCCGCCATGGAGGGACATATCGCCCCAGCCCTGATCATCGGCAACCAGAATGATGACGTTGGGGGCGTCTGTGGCAGCTGCGGGCGCAAGCAGGCCCGTTGCCATGAGCAGCAGGCAGAGCAATGCCCTTTGAGGTGTTTGGTTCATTTCTGTGAGTGAACTGCCGGGCGCTGAGATCGCTCCACTAAATGGTCAGCTTCCGTTCGCGTGCGACCACCTGCCATTCGCCGGACAGTTGGCCGTCCTCGATGGTGTGTGCTCGGGAGTGCAGTGCCACGGAGGGACAAACGTGTTTCGGAACCCCGTAGAGCACATCGCCGACTTCGAGATCGTCGGTGTTGGTTCGGAGGACGAGATGTTCTTCGCTCTGTGAAACGGATTCCTCAACGGGAAGATTTAGGAATCGTACGCGGGGATGGGGATTTTCGGCGGCAACCGATTTGTGCCCGAGATCGACGCAGACGTGATTCTGACCGGGCTTGCTGATCACGCGGGTGAGGAGCACAGCGGCCACGAGGTAATCCATATCCGGGATGTTCGTGCCATAGCCGTAGTCCCAGAGAAACACCGTGCCGGGGCTGCAAACGACGTCATCTGATTTCGCGTGAATCGGAAAGGTTGGGGTTCCGCCTGCCACGAGTTCCGGAACTTCCATTCCTTCCGCGCGGAGTTCCTCGACCATCGTCCGCACCAGTGCGAATTCCATCGTACATTTTTCGGTGCGGACCTTCAGGTCCGAGTCGTGCAGGTGGCCGTCGTAGGCATGGATGCCGCCGACGGACAGATTTGCGGCGTTTCCGATTTGCCGATAGATGTCGATCGCGCGTCCTCCCGGCTCGATGCCGGTACGATGCATGCCGCAATCCACGTCCAGATACACATGGAGCTTTCCGGGCGCGTCTTTGAACGCCGCATTGAGTCGATCCACGCTCGCCTCGCAGTCCACGACGGCACCAAAGCGGACATCTGGGAATCGTTCCACCAACTGCCGAAGTCGTTCCACATTCGGCCCGACGGGCTGATAGGCCAAGAGTATATCCTTTCCACCGGCGTCGGCGACCATCTCCATCTCCGCGATGGTGGCCGCCTTGAATTTAGAGATGCCGGCCGCCAGCTGGAGCTTGATCACCTCCGGCATCTTGTGGGTCTTCACATGCGGTCGCAATCGGTCGGTCGTGCCCACTGTGGCAATCGTCCGACGGATGTTTTCTGCGATGCGATCCGGGTAGACCAGCAATGAAGGCGACGGGATCTTCTCCACGTCAGCCACTTTGTACCATTCTTCTGCGCTCATAAATTTTGGGATGTAGGCGCGAACGTCAGTCCGCGCGGGAAGTTACTTCCCGGCGATGGTTTTCTCAACGCCCTGATAAAGTTTCGCGAGCGTGATCATGAGTTTTTCCAACTCCGAGTAGTAAAGGTCTTCTTTCATGCGTGGCTTGCGTGCCCGATGGCGTTCGATGGCGAGTTCCAGGCGGTTCCGTTCGTTGCGGATCTTGGTCGAGAGTTTGGCCTCGAACTCGCTGCGCACGAGATGAAACTGGTGGGCACGCAGACCGTCGATGCCCTGACCTCCCGCCGCTTTCTTTACCGCGCGCACGCCGCGGAAGAAATCTGGCCGCGTTCCGAATCCGTCGGCGTTGTCATCGAGCAATGCGTGTTCGGTGGCCAGTTTTCCCTCCGACTCGTAAAACGCGAGCGTGTCCTTGGAGGCCTTCAAAAATGCCTCCAGCAATGAGGTCTGATCATCCTGGTCGAGATCCGCCTGGGGGGATGCCAGGCTCGCGCTGAAGTAGCGTCCGAAACGCGAGAAGTTCTGTTCCATTCCATTCTTGGTAGACGTGATGATCACGCGATTGGGACCGGCGAGCGGTTTCAGGAAGGGACCGGAAGAGGACGCGCAATTGATGATGGCGAGCGGGCGCGTGACGGGGACGAGCCACTCCGCGAGGTGGGCGGAACTGACGTCGGGGCCGCGCAGGTTGAACTTTGCGAAGCGACCGTCGTAGGTGCCGTGGCCGATAAGGATAAGCCAAAGATCGTTCTCGGTGTCGGCGGCGGCGGCGGTGATCAGCTTTTCAAGCTGATCCCGATCGCTCTGTTTTCCGGCCTTATCGATACCGATCATGCTCAGCTTTGCGCCGGCTTTCTCTGCGGCCTTGGGAACCATCTCGGCCCAGGCGCGGAACTGTTCGCCAAACTCCTTCTCACCGGCCGCGCCCACGACGACAATGAGGTGCGTCTGATTCGTTACCGGCTTGGCAGCCACGGCTGGCGATACGGTGGTAAACAACAGGAGCAGCAGCGAGAAAATCCAACTCACTGAGGTTTCCAAAGTTTTGAAATCGTTGGTGCGATGATTCATTCCGATCATGCCATTCCCCTCCATCTGCGGACGCCCCATTCGAGCACGAAACACGACAGCGCGAGGAGGAAGAACCACGGGGTGTGCCACAGCGGCTTGGTCCAAGATTCAGTGACGGGGGCCTTGCGAGTTTCGAGGGTTTTTACAAACGCGTTCAAGCTGCCGGATTTTACGATCTCGCCGCCGGTCTGTCGGGCGAGAGTTTCGAGGAATGCGCGATTGGGGGTGAGTGAACGAAACTCCTCGGCGGCATGGTCAGTTGTCCAGCCGGCTTCCGCCTTGCCTACCTCGGCACCAGCGGCGTTCGTTACCATGGTCTGGACGTAGTAGCCGCCCGTTCCGCGGGGGATGTAGGTCGCCTGATAAAGTCCCGATTCGTCATTGGACGGTTCGGCCTGAAGTCGGATGGGATCTCCCGGTTGACCGTTTTCGTCGATCGGATGGATCTGTAGGGAAACGGAGGCGTTGTCGAGCGGTTGGAATTTCGGATCGCGAGCGCGCACGGTCAGTTCAACCGCCTGGTTCGGATCGCCGGCGCGGGGTTTTGTTTCAAGATCAATCCGTTGGGGAATGTCGGCGACGAGCCAACGGACCATTTGCCGCCATGCTTTGTCGAAGTCCACGTGCATCTCGGGATCGCGCATGCCCCAGCGCCAGAAATCTCCGAGGGTCAGGGCTGCCACCCGCCCATTGCCGAATCGTTGCACTGTCAGGGCCGGATGTTTTATTCCGTGCTCGTCCGTGACGGTGCTGATGACGCTGGCTCCCGGTTTGACTTCGGGTAGGGGATTCAGAATTCCAAACGCGGGCATGTTATCCATCCGGATCTTTTCCTCCTGCTCGGTTTCCCGCAGGCGCGCCCAGGTCTGCAACCAGCCTTCGCGGGTCAGTTCCATCTTCAGATCGGTATCCGGATTCGGGGCGTTGCCGCGATTCAGGTAAACGGGGAGAAGATCTCCAATCGGCGTGCGATCGTATTTTCCATCACGAAAGGTATCGATCCCTCCGAGCATCATGAATCCGCCGCCCCGCTCAGAAACAAAGGTCTGCAGCAGCGCCTTCTGGTCGGCGGTGAAGAAGGCGGATTCCATATCGTCGACGATGATCGCGGAGAATCCGTAGAGTTCCTCGGCCGTGCGTGGGAACCCGGCGGAGAGTTCCTCGCTGTCCTTGGTGTTGAGCCGGATCATCACGGGTTGATCGTAGCGTTGAATCTCCTCTTCGGATTGATCGCCAAAGCCACGGAACAGAGGATTGCTGGTTTCGCCGGTGCGTCCGCGAAAGACGAATTTCGGTTCCCGTCGGGCGATCCGGATCAGGCCGACGAGATCGGTCTGGTCATCGGGAAGCAGGGCGCGATTGAGGAATTTGAATTCCCAGTTTGGTCGGCCGCTGACGTAGAGGATTCGATACGGTCCCTTGCCGCGATCCACCGCGATGATGCGACGGTTGTTTGCCAGCGTGGCTTCGCCAGTCTCTTCGAGTGACTTGTCGTGGTCGCCCAGTTTGCCGACCTTGAGGCGGTAGAAGGAGACACCCTGCTTCGCGGGGCGAACTTTGAAGCGGAACGACATCCGGTCCGCTTTGTCATTTGCCGGGAACGACTGGTTGGCGATTTCCTTGCCGGTCTGATCGAGTAGGACGCCGTTGATCTTTTGTCCGGTGAATCCAATCGCCTGGACTTGGGCGTCGATTGTTACCGGGGCATCTTCGAAAGAAGTCTGGGTAACCGTGATTTTCTCGATCGTCACGTCCTTGCCCGGATCGTCGCGGCCGATCACCACCGGGTAGATCGGGGGCAGGCCCGCGAGGTCAATGCCGGATTCAGGGAGGTCAGTGGCGTTGCCATCGGTGAGCAGCAGGATACCGGCGAGCGGGCGACCTTCGTAGCGTTCACGCAGAAGTTTGAGGCTGGTCCAGAGCGCGGAGGAGCGGCCCTTGAAATCGAGTTCCTTGAACGAGTCGGTGGAACGTAGCTTGGAGTCGAAGAGGTAGTTGCGGGCGTTGAAGTTTTCCTGCAGCGAAGAGATCCACTGCGATTCGCCTTCCTTGACGAGTTTCTTCAAGGCGTCGCCCCGGCTTTCCGGATTGCCGTAGTCGTGGATCTCCATCCCCTGACTGTTATCAGCCACGACTGCAAAGAGGTTGGCTCCCGGTTTCGCCCGTTGGCCGGACCACTGGGGTTCGAGCAGGCACAGAATCAGTGCGCTCAGTCCGAGCACGCGGAGCAGCATGCAGATTGGCCGGGTGCCCGGCTGGCTGACCGAACGTCCGTAACTCCAGAGGAGGGATAGGCCGCCCAGCACGCCCAACCCGATGGCGGGCAGCAGCCAATCGCGACCGGTAAAAATGATCTCAGCGGAGGTAGGCATGAATAGGGGACTCGTCCAAATGGACAGATCCGACTGATCGATTGAGGCGGGGTGAAAGATGGAATCCCATGAAGGCCTGTGTGTGCGTTGCCAAACCGGGTCTAGCGGCTGCTGCCGAGGGATTCGTAGTATTTGCGAACGACGTCAGCGAAACGGTTCGGGACGGGATCGCGGTCGATCGGAACCATTGCTTCGCGCGAATTGCGGCGGGCGAGTTCCTCAGAAATGCGGTCACGAATTTCAACCAGCGGTTTCATGATCTGGGTTTCCACCAGATCCCACTGAGGAGTTTTGCTGTGACGTTTGAAATCGACGCGGACGGCGCGGACACGTTCGCGGACCTTGGTCAGGTCATTGCGCAGTTCGGAGGTGTTGACCATCTCTTCGACGTTGCGCATACGGTCGGACCATTCGGCGAAATTCTCTCCGGTCAATGGACCCTGATTGTGTCCGTCGCGATCCGGAATCATTCCTGGGGGAAGGATGTTTTCCCAGCCACCAAAATTGCCACCGGTGCCTCCACCGCGTGAATTGCTGTTACGTGACCCTTGACGTCCGCCCGGACGGCCTTGCTGGTTCGGAGGTGGGTTGTTGGCCAGTGAGCGTTGCTGGCCCTGTCCTTCACCTTGTCCACCCTGACCTTGTCCCTTGCCGTCTTTGCCTTGCTGACCGGGTTGTTGTCCTTGCCCCTTACCGTCCTTGCCTTGCTGCCCGGGTTGTTGTCCTTGCCCCTTACCGTCCTTGCCTTGCTGCCCGGGTTGTTGTCCCTGTCCCTTGCCGTCTTTGCCTTGCTGACCAGGTTGTTGACCTTGTCCCTTGCCGTCTTTGCCTTGCTGACCGGGTGGTTGACCTTGTCCCTTACCGTCTTTGCCTTGCTGACCGGGTGGTTGACCTTGCCCCTTGCCGTCTTTGCCTTGCTGACCGGGTGGTTGACCTTGTCCCTTACCGTCTTTGCCTTGCTGACCGGGTGGTTGGCCTTGTCCCTTACCATCTTTGCTTTGCTGGCCGGGCTTTTGCCCTTTGGCACCCGTGTTTGCGCGGGCGAGTTGATTTGTTTGGAAGCGGTTGGGATTGGAGCGAAACAATTCTTCTGCAAGCTGACGGGTGAGGTCATTGATTTCGCGCCGGGCTTGCTTCAAGGCTTCCGTCTCGTCGCCCAACACGCTTTCGGCGGCCCGTGAAACCCGGCGTTCCAGGTCTTCCAGATTCTCCTGATTGCTTTTGGAGATCTCACTGGCGGGTTTGTTAAAGCCAATGCGGGAAAGTTCGCTGGCGATATCCAAGGATTTCGTTTCACCTGTATCCGCCGCGTTGCGCAGCATTTGCACGATGGAAGAGGTCAGGACGCGTTGGCGGACCAACTCGTCTCGCGTCTCCTTGACGGTGCGGCCTTCGCGTTGGGTCTGATTTCGAACGGCATCATAGAGATGTTTATGGAGCAGTGGTTCGGCGAATTCGGATTGGCGCGCGACCTGTTCCGCATGTTCCATCACTTCCTTGAGTCGTTCGGTCTGGTCTTTGAGATCGGTGGATGTCTGGGCGTCCTTGTTTTCGCCAGCCAATGATTTGCGGGGCGTTTTGGTATCTCCTTTGCCGGCGAGACGTTCGGTCAGTTCCTTCTGCTTGTCCGTAAGCTCGCGGGTGGCGTCGCGGATCTGGCGCAGATCCTCCGCAAACTTGTTGGAATTCTTTTTCCGGAAATCCTCCTTCATTTCCTCAAGCTGCTTCTGGGTGCGGGTGCCAGAGGCGAGGGCGCGGGAGACTTCGCCTTTCTCCATCGCTTTGGCGGAACGCTGAGCGTTCTCGCGCGTCTTTTGCAGTTCCTTGCGCGACTCAGCCATCCGCTGCTGGTTGTCCGGGCGTTGCATGCGCTGATCGAGTTCATCCATGTCCTCCATCATGCGGGCCTGTTCCTCCATCAACCGTTTGAGCCGGCGTTGAACATCTTTCTCCTCTTCGTTCGACTTTGCGGCCTGAAGTGCGTTCTGGAGTTCCTTGAGACGTTCGTTGATGTCCTGCTGGCGGCGGGCGAGTTCGCGGAGTCGATTCAGGGCCTGCAGATCCTCTTGCTGTTCCTGGTTTTGGTCTTCGTTGCTCGCCAGGCGTCGGGTCTCATACTTGTTCTCTTTCATCTTCAACTCCAGCTGGTTGAGCTGTTGTTGATTGCGGTTCTTGCCGGGTTGTCCTTTTGATTTTGATTGCTGCCGCTTGATGTTGTGTTCGCGGGTGGCCAATTCCAGCAGGGCTTGGAAAGCGAGTTCTTGGGCGCGGACTGCGTCGGTCAGTTTCGAACGATCCTTGCTGGAAGCTTCGGTGAACACCTGTGCCTTCTTGATCATGTCGATGACCGTTTGCACAGATTTCTTGTCCTCCTCAGTCTTCTTCTTTTTCAACATCTCCTCGGCCAGCGCCAAGGCACGCGTCTGCGCGTCGCTGACCACTTTGATGTCCTCGGCCAGACTTTTGCCACCGACTTTCTTGCTGGTGCGCACGCGTCCTTGCGCGCCGGCGTCAATAGAGAACGCAAAGACGGCGCAGCTCAGGATGAGAAGCGTGATGCGGGAGGTCGACTGACCGTGGCGATGGGAGGGGTGTTTCATGGTGCTGCTTCCTGCGTTTCGGATTCGGGAGCGTAATTCTGGCGGCGTAATTTCCACGTGGCACTGGTGATATCTTTCACCAGGTCACCGAGCGTTTCGGATTCGGTCTTTTTCTTCTTCTTTTGCTGGCTCTGCTGCGCAGCTCCCTGTTGTTCACGATAGGTTTCGTCAAAGGGCCGGATCTGGGCGAAATAGATGTCGCTTTCGGTTCGACGGGGTTTGCCGTCCGGTCCGATGTCTTCGGCCCAGAGATAGTAGGACATCAGGTTGTCGGGCTTTACTCCGAGCGATTCCAGATCCACGTCTTTGGCGAACATCTGTTTGTCCTTGGGTGGGCCGTTCGTGATCATGGTGAGATCCACCGAATCACGCCCGGCGACGCGGTATCCAAACCCGAACTTGCTCAGGCCGAAGTCATCCCAGCCTTCGCCTTCAAACAGCACTTCCTGAAGGGCGGAAAGGCGGGGATCACCACGGGGGGATTTGAAGCGGATTTCCGGAGGGCGATTGGGCAGGGCGACAAACACGAAGCGGGGACTCATCTTGTTCGTCAGGCCTTCTTCATCGATCAGCTGCAGGTCGAAACTTTCGCTCCGGAACAGTTCAAAATCCGCCAGGTGGGCGACCGCCAGAGTATCGTCTGTCTGCAGGACAATTTTGCGGTCACCAGCAATCAGAAGGGCTGACGTGACCGGTTTGTTGAGGACCATCTCGATGTCGATGTGCGAGCGAACGACCGCCGTAACGCGGCGCGTGTTCTCGGTCCGTTGTTTCTCCAGGCCGGTGTAGGTCGGGAAAGTGATTTCGACGTTTGAACGTTCGAGCCGCGGATACTCGAATACGGTCACCTGAAACTCTTCGCTTTGCTGGTCCTCGTAGGTGACGTGGTATCTGAAAGGCCCGGTGATTTCCGGAATGGTCGTGCCAAACAGCGGATCGTTCAGCGTCTTCACCATCGGAATGATCTTGGCCGCTACGCCGTCGCCCGCGACGACCAGGTGGGCGCTGGCTGGAGTCGGGCCAGTGAAGCGGGCGGTGATGACGAGGCCGGAGCCTCTTTCCACGCGGGCTGCTCCGGGGATGACCGTGATTTCTGTGGGGATGGCGACATATACGGGATCGCCGGGCAGCACGCCGGCGAAGGTGGCTGGCGTGCGGTAGTAGGCCAGAGTGGCGGCCATGATAATCAGCGCCGCCCAATGAAATCCCCGGGCCCACACGACCTGGCGGGAATGCAGGCCTTCCGACCAGCCGGCCTGGATGGCGTGCCGGACGGATTCGGAAATGACGCGCTGTTGGAGGTAGGAATACTTGCCCATCTCATCCGGTTGCTGCTCCACGGCGGCCATCAGCTTCGAATTCAATTCCGGATGTTCATCCTCGATCTGACGGGCAATCCAACCCCGATCAGGGGCGATCTTTCGACAGCCGACCCAGACGATCATTCCAATCACTCCGGCGGAAATGAGCAGGGCGTGAAAGGTCCAGTCGGGCTCGCTCCAGCCGGAGCGTTTGAGGCCGATAATCGCGACGGCGGCCAGTGCGATGAGCAACCAGCTGATGGAGAGTCCCCGCCACATCTGCCACGAGCGGTAGCGCCTGATAACGGGTTGAAGCAGATTGCTCAGTGGCGGTGTCATAGGCTTGCGGGGACGGGCCGCGACAGGCGTCCGGCCATCAGAACTTCGAGCGACAATACCATCAGCGCACCCACAATCAACCACCGCCAGAGCTTCTGGCGGCTTTCGATTTCGGAGTTCTTCAGGCGGTGCTCAGCGGTTTTTTGCGAGCGTTCAAACGCGACATTGCGCAGGACGACGCCGAATTGTTCGAGGCGTTCGGCGGCCAATTGTTCCGTCCGACTTTCGCGGGGATCCACATTGACGGCGAATCGTAAGGTGTTTGTGCCGGAGGTCATGAGGTAGGCGCCCGGTAGATCGGTCTCGCGGAACAGGCCCTCGCCTTCCGTGAGTTTAAGGTTTTTGCCTTCCGGCGTCGTGATGGTGACGGAGGCGACATCGTTCGTGAATGGAACTTCGACCTGATCGCCCACGAGATACTGGCTGGGCGTGACGGCGAGCGCTCCCGCTGTTTCAAGAATGGTGTGGAGCAGGGGGACGAACTTCGAGGAGAGCGCGAACTGGCTGTCGGTCGGATGCCAGCAGGAGGCAAACAGATAGACGGAACCATGGCCGAGCGGGACCTGCACGATGGCCGGATCGTCATTGTCGAAACGGGCCACAATGTGGGCGTCGCGAATGCTGTCGGCTTTGAAGCGCCGGTATTGCCAGAAACTGATCTTGGTGAAATCGCTGTAGCGGGGATCGGTGAAGGCGGCAAAGAGAGGGTGTTTGAAATCGATTTCGCCGAACAGGGCGTATCCCGTTCCGCTCACTTCTTCGACCTGGTTCGTATTTCCTTGGAGAAGACGCAGGTAAGTCTCCATGGCCGGACGAGATCTGGGCGCGAGCAGGAGCGTGGCTCCGGCTTGGGCGGCGTTGCGGAGTTGCTTCGCATTGTGATCGCTGAGGACGTCCGTTGCGGCGATCAGCGGATAGGGATCGTTGACGAAGAAGAGCTGGTTCGTGGATTTGAACGCGGTTACCGCAAAGCGATTCTGACTGGTCGAAGGAAACGCCTGCCTCAAAAAGAAGAGCGGCTGCCGGGTGTCCCCGCCGTCTTCCGGTCCGACATAGGCCAGCCGAACCTGTTTGGGTTTCGGAGGAATCAGCCAGGCGTTGTTGTCAAAACTCTCGGAGTCGCCGAGCAGAAGAAGTTTGGTGGAATCATTGAAATTCTTCGGGCGTTCGATTTCAACGACCCTACTTTGACCGGGAGGGACGTAGATGTCGGTGGTCTGACCCAATTCCTTGTTCTCCTGGAATCCCCAGGCGATCTTGAATTGTTCTTTCTCCGAATCACCCGTGTTGTAGACGCGGACCTTCTGGTGCGTGGGCGCGGTGGTCTGCGTTGAGTTGCGCGGGGAGTGGAGGAATTGGATGCCCGAATTGCCGGATCGTTCCGAGGTGATGGGTTCGAGTTTGAGCTGCAGTTTCTTGGGCCACTCGAAGGCCTGAAGATCTTCCAGATAGCTGCCTTCCTGAAGATCGCTCACCAGAATGAGACGTCCTTTTTGTCCGTCCTCCTCTTCATCTTCCTGGGTGTCCAGGATGGCCACGGCTTTGGCCAGCGCCTTGTCCAACCGGGTCGAGGCCCAGCCAGCGCTGGCATTCTTGAGCGCAGTAAGGGCCACCTCGGCTCGTTGATCGATCGGAGTCTCCGTCCAACGCTCGAAGGTGATCAACGGTTTGAAATCGCGGCCAAACGTGTAGATCGAAACCGCGTCGGCAACTCCGGCTTCGGCAATGGTGTCCTCAACCTGTTGCAAGGCCTTTTCCCAGATTCCATCGCGTTGCATGCTCGCGCTTGCGTCCAGCAGGATCATCGTTCGGATTCCGTCGCCCTTGTCCGCAGTCGCATCCGCGAGATCGGGAAAGAAGGGACGCGCGAACCCGGCGGCCAGGAGGCAGAGGATCAGACATCGCAGCAGCAACAGAAGAATGTGTTCCAGCCGGCTGCGCTTGGTGATGCGCGGCGGGGACGGGTTCAGGAACATGATGGAACTGAACGGAGTCTTTTCCTTCGAGGTTCGCCGGATGAGATGAAAAAAGATCGGGGCGGCGATGGCCAGGCCGCCGAACAGAAAGAGGGGAGTCAGAAAGTTCATTCTGAAGTTCCTTCCGGCTTGATGAACGTGGCCGTCAGCGGATCTGTGAACGATTTCATCATGCGGCCTGGCGGGTGTTGCGGCGGACGATTCGATTGCTGCTGAGGCGCGCTTTCATGAAATCGTGGACGGCCAGCTCCAATGGTTGATCCGTGGTGAAGCGGTGATAGCTGATCCCGAGTTTGCGGCAGATGAGTTCGGCAGCTTCGGTGTGGGCGTTGAACTTGCATTCGTATTCTTCGCGCGCCAATTGCGGATCGACGAAGATATCCTTGCCGGTCTCGAGATCCACGAATTGTGCTGACTTGTCAAAATTGAAAGTGAGTTCTGCGGGATCGAGCAGTTGAAACAGCATCACCTCGTGACCGACTGAAGTCAGCAGGGCCAAGTCATGTTCCAGCGTGTCAAGTGGCGCGAGGAGATCAGTCATCAGCACGATCAACCCACGGCGACGCATGAGTTCGGCGATCTTGCGGAGCGGCGAACCCAGATCGGTGGATTCGCCGGAAGGCTCACGCTCGAGGGCGTGCATGATGTGGCGCAGGTGACCGTGTCGATGTCGGGCGGGCAGATACTCCCGAATCTGATCATCAAACTTCATGAGCCCGATGCCATCGCCTTGCTGATACAGGAAGTAGGCGAGCGTGGCCGCAAGGGTGTTTGCGTAATCTGCCTTGGTGTAGCTGCCGGACCCAAAGAGCATGGAGCGGCTGTTGTCGGTCAGCAGGTGACAACGGAGATTGGTTTCGTCCTCGAATTTCTTGATGTAGAGGCGATCGGAGCGGGCGAGAAGTTTCCAATCCAGATACCGAAGATCGTCGCCGGGGCTATAGGAGCGATACTCGGTGAACTCGACAGAAAAACCGTGATACGGGCTGCGATGAATGCCGCTCCAGAATCCCTCAACCACGGTTCGCGCCCGCAGCTCGAGATTCTTGATCGCCATCAAAGTCGCCGGATCGATCATCGATCCGCGATTTGGAGCGGCACCTTGAGAGTCTTCAGCCACGGTCAGGGTTTGACGGTTTCGAGCAGGCGATCGATGACCTTGTCGACGGAGACGCCCTCGGCTTCCGCACGGTAGTTTACCAGGATACGATGGCGAAGAACCGGGTGGGCGAGGGCCGTGATATCTTCCGGTGTCACATGCGAGTTGCCGCGGAGCAGGGCACGGGCCTTGCCACCAAGAACCAGATTCTGTCCGGCGCGCGTTCCCGCCCCCCAACCGACCCAGTCGTTCACGAAGTCAGGCGTGTTCTCCTGTCCGGGACGTGAGGCACCGGCGAGTCGTACGGCGTATCGCACCACCTCTTCAGCAATCGGAACACCTCGTACGATTTCATGGAAGCGCAGGATATCGTCACCCGTGAAAATCGGTTCGATTGGCTCGCCCTTCTTCCCGGTTGTCTGCTGGATCACTGCCACTTCGTCGTCCTCCGGGAGGTAATCGATGATGACGTTGAACATGAAGCGATCGAGCTGGGCTTCCGGCAGCGGGTAGGTGCCTTCCATCTCGATCGGGTTCTGGGTGGCGAGCACGAAGAACGGTTCCGGCAGCGGATGCGTCACGCCGGCTGCGGTGACCTGATGCTCCTGCATGGATTCCAGCAGGGCCGCCTGTGTCTTGGGCGGCGTACGGTTGATTTCATCCGCCAGTACGATGTTTGCGAAAACCGGCCCCTTATTGAACTCCAGGCGGCGGTCACCGTCGGTTTCGCGAAGGATCTCCACGCCGATGATGTCAGCCGGCATCAGGTCAGGGGTGAACTGGATGCGCTGGAACTGCAGATGGAAAATCTCGGCAATGGATTTGACGAGCAGTGTCTTCGCCAATCCCGGCGCGCCCGTGATCAGGCAATGGCCGCCGGCGAGCAGGCCGGTGAGGATGAGTTCGATCACGCTCTCCTGACCGACGATGGCTTTACGCAGTTCGGACTGAATGCGGCCGCGGGCGGCGATCAGTTGTTCGACGGTTTCCTTTTCGGAGGGTGTGGGTAAGGGGGGAGTTTCGGAGCTGTCTGCTTCCATAATGTATATCTGTTAATTACCCGCAGATGCTGCGGAAAGAGTGGTGAGTTGTAGCCGGTGGCGTTGCTGAACTTCGGGTTTGCTGGGACTCATGATCATCAATGGGTCATGGCGTAGAAGATCACGTTTACGCCCAGCGGATAGGCCTTCTTTTCAGAAAATTCGCGGAAGTAAAATTCGTTGTCACCTTCACGTTCCCAGCCGTCGCCGTTGTCGGTGTTGTGCGCGATGAAGACCATCATGCGGCCCTTGTCGTCGAAGATCCCCTTGAAATGAACGTCGCGGCCGTCCCGTTCGTGCGTAATACCCGTCCATTGGCTCTGCGTCCCGGTGTGGACGTTGGGTACCTGCATCTGACTTTTAGGCAGCCGGATATCGAAGACGGTGTGAAAGATCGGATGATCCATTTCCAGCTCGATCGGTTCTCGATCGGGAAAGACCTTCTTGATCTCGTCATAAAAGTTTTCCCATTCCGCCTCGCCCCAAAAATCGTCAACCATCATGAATCCACCGTTTAGGAAATACTTGCTGAGGGTCTTGGATTCTTCTTCAGTGAAGTAGAGCGAACCGGGTTCAACCATGTAGATCCACGGATAGTTGAACAGTTTGGGATCCAGGATCTCCACGACCACGCCATCGGGATCGACCTTCATGGAGGTCATCTGTTGCAGTCGAAAGGAAAGGTTCAGATCGGCGTCCGGAAAATCAGTCGACCAACGTCGGCCGCCCCGGGAATCGCCCGGACCCCAGGCACCGTACTTCAGGCGGGCAAAGGTGAAGACGTCTTTTTTGAAAGCGGGATTGTTGGTCCAGTTCGGATTGTCGTATCGATCCGCTTCCCGCGCGGTGCGCACGTTCGAGATATCCGGTCCGCGAAATCTTTGTGCAAAGACGCCCGCGCTGACAGCAGCAAGCAGGAGGGCCAGGGCGATCTTGATGGCACGGGGATTCATGGTTTCTTCTTGGCCGGTGCCGGTTTTTTGGTTTTCGCCTTGGAGTTGGGTTTGTCCTTTGGCTGGGCTTTCTTCTCAACCGCCGCTGGTTTGGGCTTCGCTTGGCCCGGAGATTTCGTCTTTGCCTTGGCGCTGGTTGCGCCGGGAACTTTGGCGGGAACTGGCTTTGGCTTGGGTTGATTGAGCTTGAGGAGCAGGCGATGGGCGTCGCGATAGCGCGGGGCCTCTTCCAGTGCTTTCAGCACGTTACGTTTGGCGAGCTTCGGATCCTCGTGAAGTTTGGCGAGCCGATAGAAAACCCGTGCCGGCGCGGGCGGATCGAAACGGAGCACGGTCTCCCATGCGGCGATGGCCACTGCGTTGTCCTTCGTGTGTTCGCTGGCGATGGCGAGAAACCGATGCGGCTCCGGAATCAAGGGGTTCACGGCGAGATGGCGCTCCGCGTTGCGTTTCACGGAAGTCCAGTTTTCGCGTTTGGTTTCGATCTCGATCAGGCGCTTGTAAACCTCCAGCGAATCACCGTCGACCAGCGCCAGCTTTTTCAGTGTGCGCCGTTCGTCGTCGAATTCCTCGCGTGCCGCGTGAAGTCGCGCCTTGAGCCAGAGCGGGCTGTCGTTGCCGGTGTAATCAGGGAGTTCTTCGAGCAGTTTCTTGATTGCCCGTTCGGCCTCATCGAGCTTGTCGGCCTTGAGCGCATCGGTCGCCTGCTTGGTGAGCAGGTAGTAGTTGTTTGATTTGAGTCCGCTCCAGTCGATCTGTTTGCGGGCCATGTCCATGAGCTTGTCTTCGCCCTTGGGGTCGGGGTTCTTGAAATCTAAACTGCCTCCAAAGGCCTTCGCGAGGGCTTCAACGTAATCCTCAAAATCATCGTCGATCTCTTCCATTGGCTTGCAGTGAAGCGCGATGGATTCGTTGATCCACATACCGTCGCCGAGATCTTTGAGAATCTTGCGGAGCGCCTCCTGTCCGAATTCGCGGACGATGAAATCGACCACCAAGTAAGCCTCGTAGTAGGCGAACTGCAGATGGGCGGAGGTTTTCGGACGCAGAAAGGCGAGGCTGAGTTTGCTGACGGGCGTGAGATCCCCGTCGTTGATAAAACCTTTGTATTTCGGCGTCATCGTCTGGCCCCACGAAGGATTCTTGGCCAGTTCCTCGTAGACGGAGATGCCTTCACTCAACCAACGCGGCATCTTGTTCTGCGTCATCGTCAGGGTGATCACGTGTGCGAATTCGTGCCAGAGAACGGCTTCCCAGTTGGAATGGTTGCCACTGGCCGATGCCGGGCTGTTCGCTGTGATGAGCGAACCGAAACACACCCCGAGGAAACCGGGATTGTCCGGCATGCCAAAGGTGCGGACGCCGAAGTCGTTCTGGTCGGGGAAGATCTCGACGCGGGTCGTTCGCACCAGTTTCGTGTTGTACTTCTTGGTGAGTTCACGATGCGCTTCGGTCAGCAGTGCCAAGGCGCGTTTCCCATAAATTTCCGCTTCATGCGGATCCATGCGGAGAATGAAGTGCTCGTTCGTCAAGGAAGTGAATTTGTCAGTCGTCGCTTTCAGCGTGGAGAGGTTGTAGGCAGTGACGTCGTATTCGTCTTCCGCGGCGACTTCGAGCGCGAGGTCCCAGCCCTCTTCTTCGTCACCCAGTCGGAGCAGATCCTGGGCGAGTTGGATCTTCGCCTGGAGATGGCCTTCCGCGAATTTCAAGGCTTGGCGTTGATACTCCGAACCTTCTTGAAACCGGTATTTCGCGGATAGCTTGCGGCCAATCAGATGATCGACGTCCGGGTTGTTGCTGTAATGTTTCAGCGCGGTGGCACGGCCTGAGCGCTCGGCTTTCGGATCGTTCTTCAGATGGGCAATGATTGCGCGATAACACCATGCCTCGGGCTGCCACTCATTGATCTTCAGAACCTTCTGGATGACCTCTTCCGCAGTGTCATACTGTTCGCCGTCGATCAGATGCTCGATCTGCGTGAGGTGGCAGGGGATGTAATTTGGATTCAGCTCCAGAGTCTTCTCGATCGCCGCCGCCATCACCTCCCGATCGCTGGGCGCGAAGGCCTGCGCGTACCCATAGTGCATGTCCGGATCGTCGGGATGCTTGCCGATGCCTTCCTTGTAGTAATTCGCGGCGAGCTGGAAATCTCCCTTGTCGAGCGCGAGTTTGCCGAGTGCCAGATAGACCTCGCGTTCGTTCGGGGCCGATTTTTTGGCGGGGGTGTAGAGTCGGTCGATGACGAGCTTGGGATCGGCTCCCATGTGCAGCGCGGCACGCCCGAGCGCGATGACGTCATCCGCATCCTGATAGGCCCAAGAGCGGGTGCCGGCGAGGCGGTTGATGTCGATGAGCATTTCCGCGGCTTTGTCGGGGTAGCCGTTGTAGAGGTAGACATCGCGGGCCTGCAGCTTGAGTCGGATGTCGGTGCTCAAAGGGTAACGCTTGGCGGCGTTGGTGATCACCCCGAGCGCGTCCGCGTATTTTCCGGTGGTCATGTGGGCCCGCACCAGCAGGCGGCTCCAGTCTTCCGAAGTCCGGTCTTCCTCCAGGGCGACTTCGGCTTGCTCGATGACTTTGGTGTAATTTCCGGACTGGAAAAGTTTCCAACCGGCATCGTAAGCCTCGTCCGCGTGGGTTGAGATCGTCAGGAGGAAAATACTGAAGAACAGACAGCAGTCCACGATCCTTGCGGGGGACCCAAGCGCCGGGCGGTTGATCGATAAAATACACATAATTTCTGCCTGTTGCAGAAACGGACGGTTGGGTCTGTGAGTTGTTACGACAAATGCATCATGCTGCCAAGTTTTACGCGCGGAAAGTTATTCGCGCCGAAATAGGATGCAGATATCTCATGGTAATTCCCTGATCCGGACATTCCGATACCAAGCTTCGGTGGGCGCCCCACTGTGAATCTGCAGGGCGATGATGCCGAATTGGGGGATATCGTTGTCCGGTTCCGTGTAATCGACGGTCTGGGTTCCGTTAATCTTGAGGCGGATGCGTTTTCCTTCGCAGTGGATTTCGTAGTCGTTCCAATCCTTTTCCTTCAACGCCTTCGCGATCACATCTTTCGCCGGGCGGGCCAGCACCTTGCGTCGACGGGACTCATCGTAGAGGGCGCCCCACCAGCCAACGCCCATGTCAGCTTGGTAACCTTTGACCTCGTGATGGTTCGGAATCCGCTCCGTGCGAATCTGAATTCCGGCGTTGGGTTTCTGTTTGCCGATCAGCTTCACCTCCAACCGCAGGACGAAATTTGTGTAGCGCCGTGCGGAGGTCAAAAATTCGTTGCGCGGAATCCGGGTCTTCAGGTTACCGCCAACCACCGCACCCTCCTCGATCCGAAAACTCTTTTCGGTATCACCCTCCCAACCTTTGAACGTCTGGCCGTCGAAGATGCGTTTGAAGCCCTTCTCACCCGCCTGCGCAGCGGCGGAAAGAAGACAGATCCCAAGTGTGACTGTGAGGAATGTTTTCATTGCTGAATCGGAAGTGTAGGAGCGCCGGCCGATCTGTCGAGTGCTGAGCAGTGGCCGAATTCGGCTGCCTGGATACGGATTGGAACGTTGCAACCGCTACCCCAATTTTCCCATATTACCGACCGCAACTTCGCCATCCGTAGCGATTCTGGAGGGCTGCTCACAATGACCGAATCGAATCAGAACAAGATGGAAAGTCCCCACCGTCGCAGAAGGTGGCCGTGGGTAGTCGGTGCATTGCTCGCGCTCGTAATCATTTCGGCGATTCAGGTGGCATTCGTCAGCGGCCAGAAAACGGCCGGACCCGTGAATCGCGCACGGCCAAGGTTTGATTCCGACGCTCGTTGGGTGCCTTCTCGTCCGTTCATGTTTGTATCAATCGCGGATCGCCCATCGCCGGACGGGCTTGTCTGGTTGCGAGTGAGTTTCGGAAAGCGGCCAGCAGAAGTGTTTTTGCTGTTTGACGTGAAGGAACGAAAGATGGTCGGAGAACTTACTGGTGCCAATATGGCAATACGCCCACGGTCGAACGGGCGTTTTGTTTGCATCACCGAGGAACTGGTCGATAACGGATTTATCGGATCCCTATTGGGCCGACACGTCACGAAGATCGGGAAGCTTCAAAACGGAACGCGGCGGTGGGAAGGCTGGTTTCTGAATTTCAACAAGTCCACAATCGGTCACTACTCTTGGAGAGCCCATCCTTTCGATCACCGCGTTTCGCCGGACGGGAGATTCTTAATAATGCACAGTCTTGAGACCACCTGGCGGGGCATGTTCCTCGGCAAGCACCTCTTCGATGTCGATTCCGGCGGAATCGACAATCTGAAGATCAATTACCGCGATAGTGGCGTTTGGTGGAGTAATACTGAGATGATTTATCACACAGGAGGCTTCTCAGCGATCGATGTAACCAGCGGCGCGACCCGTCGGCTCGTTCCGGCGGACGCCCTCAAAGGATTCGTGAAAGCGAGTGGTTGGAAAAAACGAATATATGAACTGCTGCCCAGCGCATCCAACGGCAAGGTGTATCTCAGGACAAAATTCGAGTCTCGACCGAACTGGTTGGCCGCATTCGACGTAGGGACCACCAATCTGACCATCTGTTCGACCAATCTCCCACCGCATGTGCGAGGTGCAGCGGAGGTCAACTCATCAGGAACGCATCTGCTGCACAGAGATCGAAGGCAGGCGTGGCTGGTTACCAATCTCAAGACAGGCACCACCAAGCCCCTGATCTCCCCAAGAACCACTGCCTTTTTCACGCGCGCTCTCTTCCACCGCGACAAGATCATCTACCACGACGAAAAAACCGTTCACATTACCGACTTGGACGGATCGAATCGTGTCCAACTGTTTCCTCCGACAAGCGATCCTTGATTCCACGGTATTTGGCAAAAACTGCGTCGCCCGCTCTGTTTCCTCCGTTCCTCCTGTTCGACTGAATCGTGGCGGCCAAGAATTTTTGACGGGCAATTTTTTGCGCAGATGTGGTTTCCTCACGTATGAATTTCCGAATGGTCGTTTTGTTTCTCGCTGTATTGCAAGCCGCGCAGATTCTGGGATCCGGGCAGGATGTCGCAGTCGCGTTGCCGCCCGGCACCATGCTGCTGCCGGAATCGGCACTGCCCAAGTATGAGGCGAACATCGATCATGCCCGTCTGATCCGCGATACGAATCGGGGGGTGCTGAAGCAGGGGCAGGAGATCTATCAGATGACCTGCCATAACTGCCACGGTGATCTGAATTTCCCGGGATCGATTCCGTTGTCGATGCGGTTTGGCGAGGGGCAATTCCAACATGGTGGCGATCCCTACACGATGTATCAGTCGATCACGCGCGGATGGCGATTGATGGCGCCGCAGGCGTTACTGACGCCGCGGGAGAAGTATGCGGTGATCCATTACATTCGGGATCACTACGTCAAGCCGCACAACCGTTCGCAGCTTTTCAAAGTGACCGACAAGTATCTTGGGTCCCTGCCCAAAGGCAAAAGCCTCGGGCCCAATCCGATCAAGCGCGAGCCATGGAAGGATATGGATTACGGTCCCTACCTGATCGGGACCTACGAGATCGCCACCCCGGAGGAACGTGCCAATCCGTGGCCGAAGGGTAAGCAGGCAGACCATGTCGCACCCGGCGCGAACATCGCCTACAAGGCGATCGGAATCCGCTTGGATGCCGGCGAAGGCGGCGTCACCCAAGGCAAGCAATGGTCGGCATTCGAACACGACACCTTGCGCGTGGCCGGAGTGTGGAGCGGCGAAGGCTTCATTGATTTCAACGGAATCAATTTCAATGGTCGGCATGTGGCGCGTCCGCGCACGGTGGGTCAGCCCTTGTTCGAAACTGCGGATGGCCCAGGTTGGGCGAATCCGGCAACAGGTAAGTTTGAGGATCGGCGATTCAAGGGAGTGGATGGCCGACGCTTCGGTCCTTTGCCGCGCAAATGGTCGCGATTTCGCGGCATCTATCGGCACGGCTCCAAAGCCGTGATGGCCTACACCGTCGGTAACGCCGAGATTCTGGAGCACCACGCGATGTTGGGAGATGTCTTCGTCCGGCATCTGAACATCGGCAAATCGAGCCGCGATTTGATCGTGCGACTATCGGATGCAGGAACACCCACAGCGGTAAAAGGGCCTATTGCCATCAGTGTGCGCGAGGCAGACGGTTTTGTGATCGCGACCGTTCCCGCAGCGCAGACTCCGGTGAATTTGGCATTTCTGATTGGGATCAAGGCCGGCGGCAAAATTGAAGTTGATCCGCTCGATCTGAAACGATTCATCCGGGGTGGACCGCAACAGTATCCCGAACCAGTGGCGACGGTGACCATTCGTGGCCAACAGGAAGGCGCGTTTCAATGGGATAGTTTTTCCATGCCAACGATCAATCCGTGGAAAAGCCGGATGCGCCCGGGGGGCATCGATTTCACTCCGGATGGCAAGGCGGCGATCGTCGTGTGTTGGGATGGCGACGTCTATCGCGTGACGGGCATCGCTGACGAGAAGGCGATTGGCACTGAGTGGCGACGTATTGCGACGGGCATGTTCCAGCCACTTGGTGTGAAGCTGATCGGCGACGACATCTTTGTTTCCTGCCGGGACCAGATTGTCCGGCTGGTCGATCTGAACGGCGACGGCGAAACGGACTTTTACGAGAACTTCAACAGTGATCACCAGGTCACCGAACACTTCCACGAATTCGCCATGGGTCTGCAGGCGGACGAGGCCGGCAATCTCTACTATGCCAAGAGCGCGCGTCATGCGCGCCCGCAATTGGTCGCGCACCACGGCACCTTGCTAAAGGTGAGCTCCGACGGGTCTGCGACCGAGATTCTCGCCCACGGATTTCGCGCGGCCAACGGGGTTTGTCGCAATTCGGACGGTTCGTTCTTCGTGACCGATCAGGAAGGTCACTGGAATCCGATGAACCGGATCAACCATGTGACGGCGGGCAATAATTTCTACGGCAACATGTGGAGCTACGGCGCGCCGGAAGACAGTTCCGATTCGGCGATGGAGCAACCGCTTTGTTGGGTGGATAAGCAGTTCGACCGCTCGCCCGCCGAGTTGCTCTGGATCGACAGTGAGAAATGGGGGGCGCTCAACGGCAAGCTGCTGAATCTCTCCTACGGTTTCGGCCGCCTTGAGATCGTGCCGCATGAGCAAATTCAAAAGACGGACAAAAATGGGTCCAGCATCACGCTGATGCAGGGTGGCCTTTGTCGATTGCCGATCCCTGATTTCCCGACCGGAACGATGCGCGGCCGGTTTCATCCGGGCAATGGGCACCTTTACCTCTGCGGAATGTCCGTCTGGGCCACGTCCACGAAGACCCCGGGCGGCTTCTACCGAATCCGCGCCACCGGCAAACCCGCACATCTCCCCATCGGACTCCGTGCCTTGAAGAGCGGTATCGAAATCACCTTCTCCAATCCCCTCGACGGCGAATCCATTGCGGACGTGGGAAAGCAGTTCAAGGTGCGCAGTTGGGCCCTGAAACGTTCTGCAAACTATGGATCGAAGCACTACGACGATAAGTCGTACGAGGTCACTGGTGCTGAGTTGTCAGCAGACGGCACTGTGTTGCTTCTGGAGATCAGTCGTATGGGGCCGGTCTGGCAGATGTCGATTAAGTACGAGCTGAAAGGTGCGGACGGGAAACCAGTTATCGGCGAGATTCAGAACACCATTCACGAGTTGGGACCTAACTAACCACAGGTGACTGACTCCGAAGCCAACGACAAAGAGTCCCCCCTCACGAATGCCCGCAGGTGGTTGGGCCAGAACTAATCAGCTGAGGAGTCACATACTAACAAAAACCATATTCTTAACCGCGTTCCATCAGTTTCGCCACGCTGATGCGTGATCCGAAAGCCGAAGGAACCCGCAAAGATTTGATCATGGAATCGCCCGTCCAATTCGTTGTCCGCGACGGCGATTGGAAACTCTGCTTCTGCCCTGGCAGCGGCATGCCGACGGCCTCCGAGAATGGTGCGGGCAACGATCCAGAGCCGAACGTCGCAGGGAAAAAGCATTGCAGCAGTTTCAGGGAATACCAACGGACTTAGATCTGCTGAAAGCTCCTTCTGTGCAATTATTCGATCTTTCCAAAGATCTACACGAGGACCACAGCCTCGCTACAGAGCAGGTTTCAAAATAGTCGCGCTCACGAAATCACAGATCGAGAAAGGGCGAAGCACGCCGGGGCCGAAATTGAAGAATGACAAGAACGTCAAAATGGTGAACCTCGCGGACAAACGGCTACCGGCCTTTGTGAAGAAGCTGCGAAGTAAGTTGGCTTCAGGATGGAGACTCTTTAGTAAGCGATTGCAGCCTGTAGAGATGTTTACGCAAAAAATTCCGACAGCGAAGGATTCAACGCTTGTATCCAAGCGTCACTGCACGATTCACATTCGTAGAATAGATTCCGAAAGCCTGATACAGCTTGCTCGATTTCGCCTAAATGTGCGGTGGTGTTATTTGCCTTTCCGGATGAGTTCGGAGAGTTGAGCCGCTTTGTCAAAAATAGTTACGGTGTCACATCCGTGAGAGTAATAATTTTTCAACAACATAGCGACCATACTTGGAGTAAGCTTATAGGGCTGACTTAAGAGAGCGTCACGGAGGCTTTGTTTTTTATTGTCACTTAAGATCACAATGGCTGACTCGTGGAGTTCTTTAGGAATCAGTTTTTCGATCTCTGCCTGAAGGTTCTTGGGTGTTGATTGTGGGAATTCGAAAGCTGGAGCAGTTCTGTTTTGTAGTTCTTCTGACATAGTGGCTTGATTTAGTAAGTGTTGTTGCTATTGCGAAAAAACGGAGGCAGAATAATATCTGACTCAATGTTTTCATTGAAACCCAATTAGTCTACTGAAAATGCCTCTCCCTAGCACTCCTTTTTTAGCGGGCTGTTAAGGGCCTGGAATAAGGGTCTCAAAAAGAGCCAAGAGCTTGAAGTCAATGGGGTCCGAGGGTGAGGGAAAGGGTAAACCGCATCCCCATCCGCATAAGGGTGGGCTTCCCGCCGCGGACACGGATGAGGACTTTTACGATGACGGGCTGCCGCTCGAGGCAAAGGTGGCCCTGGGCAATTTTCTCTTGTCCGACAAGAAAAAGGGGGTTCTGCGACACTTTCGGTGGAACAGAGGACATTGGAAACCCAACGGCTGACCAAGTGAAAAGCTTCAAGCCGCAAGCGCCAAACTCCAAGTAAGCGCCAAACTCCAATCGGGCCAGTATGAAGCCTCCGGTCCGGTCGCTTGGAGAACTTCGACCTCAGATCGCCGCGCGGCTGATTTTTTAAAAGTGATCATTGGCGATTGCGAAAGGCTTAGTGCGACGGATAAAGATCCGCTTGCAGCGGCCGGTTCTCGTAGTTGTAGAAACGGCGGCCGCAATCATCCTGCGTCATGCCCCATTGGCCGCGATTGAAGGAGCGCTCCTCGATCAGCTTGCCGTCGCGAAAACGATGTCGGAGATTCGAGTCGGCCGAGTGCATCCAGTTGTCGATGCCGTGCATGAGACTGTTGTCGGTGTGCTCCGGATTGCCGGGCCGACCGTAGCTGCCCACGAGTTTCTTGCTGTCGCATTTCAGATCGCCGGCGGTGTCCCGGCAATACCAGAGGTTGGGCGGCTCCGCGATCAACACACCGCCCGCCAAAAAGGAGACCGTCCGGGGCATCACCAGCTTGTCGAGAAACACTGTGACTTGTCCATGACCGTGTCGCCAAACGTGTCCTCGAGCACCACCACCTGTCCGCTCGGATCGCCCTCTCCCTTACCGTCGATGTCGAGCATCCAACCGCAAAATTCGACCGCCCAGATCGAATTCAAACTGCACCGGATCGACGACCAATGGCTCGGCCGCGACCAGTTCCAGCCGGAAGGTCGGCGCGGGCGGAATCTTGATCTTCCGCCACAACTCCTCCGGCGAAAACGGATCGTAGGTCTTGAGCGATTTTTCGCGGTGGGTGATCCGCCGTTCTCTGGGAACGGACTGGGCGAAAAGCGAATCCACGAAGACCAGGCAGAAGCACAGACCACAGATGAACGCAGAAGCCGGTTGCATGCGCGCAGGTTATCCGAGGCCGGGTAGAATGAAAATTACTGTTCCGTGAAAAAGATCATGTCCGGCCAGTGCGAGATAATTCTTTTCTCCGCGGGGTGTAACTGGATAACTGACTGGGATGCCACTGATCCACTGTAGCAAGGCCCCGTTCCTCGCGGCTCTGTTGACGTCGTCAGCCGGTGGCGTGCCTACGACGGCGGTCGCCGCCCCGACAGTTCCACGTGGCGTGTTGTCTGAAGATTATGAAACCGGGCAGACGGTGGGACAGAAACCAACCGGGGCCGCGCAGGTGTTGCCAGCCACGAACACATCTGACCAGTTTGCCAAGGTGGTGTCCGGGAACGACAATTCCATGGGTTCGGGGAACGCGGTGCAGCTCTTCGACAATACTTCGAGTGGAGGAATCAATCTGGAATACAATTTTGTGAACTCGGCAGCGGAACAGGTGTCTGCGGTCCGGATTGATTTCTCGCTTGCGCCGCTGAGCGCTGTCGGTGGTGGAAACGATCCCATTGCTGTCGGGATCGGCGAATACAATCCCAACCGGACGTTCAGCACTTCCGCCAATCGCTTCATCGATATGCGTATGGACAATGACGGAACGGTGGATTTCCGGGGGCCTTCAGGGGCTCCCTTCAGTAACAATAACGCGCTCCTGACATCATCAAATCGGGTCAGCATTTTCGCGAATGATTTTGATTCGATATCGATCGACTACACCGGACCGGACAACCGCGTCCGCACGCTGCCCGCGAATTCGGTGGCCTACTGGCTCAATGGCTTGTTGGTGGTGATGAGTGACGGCGGCCAGCACACATCGCTGGATGTTGGAGATGGTTCGGCGGGTGGAACGGTGGGGACCTCCGAGCGTAATCTCGGTAAGTTCGGATTCAACTCCCTCACTGCGGATATTGGCATCGACTATCTGATTGATGACATCGTCATCGCCGCCCTGGATGGATCCGCGCCGCCCGGGTTCACCTCGGACCCGATCATTGAAACGACCGCCGCACCGGGCGCGGTCTTCAACGCCACGCTGGCCGACAAGGTGACCGATCCGGATGGCGGGACACACTCGTTCTCAAGAGTTTCGGGACCGGCATGGCTGAGCGTTGCTGCCAACGGCGTGCTTTCTGGAACGCCATCCACCAACGATCTGGGTGCGAATGTCTTTGTGGTGCAGGTCTCCGACAGCCTCGGCGGTTCGGACCAGGCGTCACTGAAGATCACCGTGGCAATCAACTCCAGTTCCCTCGTCTTTCGCGGAATCTCCGGCCGGCTGGTTTACAAACCCGATGAATTTGGCGATCGGATCCCGGATTTCTCCGGCGTCGGTTATCGGGGCGGGGGCATTCCCTTGCCCGATGTTGCAAGCTCGATCGATCCGTCGCGTTTCGTGACAGTCCATCCCGGCTCGGGCGATGACCAGGCGGCCATTCAGACGGCTCTCGACACGGTCAGTGCCATGACTCCCGACGCCCAGGGCTTTCGTGGCGTGGTGCAACTCGTCGCTGGAGAGTATGTGATTCCCAATCAGGTCACGATCCGCGCCGGCGGTGTGATCTTGCGCGGCCAGGGAGACGGCACCAATGAGACCGTCCTTCGCTCGACCGCGACCTCGCAGGTGAATCTGATCAGTGCCGGCGGCACATCGGGTTCACCCGCAACGGTGTCAGGAACCACGCGTAATCTCATCGACAAGTATGTGCCCGTGGGTGCGACCAGCTTTAGGGTCGATTCGACGGCTGGATTTTCCGTGGGCGACGACGTCATCGTGAAACGGCCCAGCACGACGAATTGGATCAGCGACCTCGGCATGGATGTGATCCCGGCGCGCACCGATGGCACCGTCGTCACCCAGTGGACCGCCGGATCCCGGGACCAGACTTACGAACGAACGATCACCCGGATCGAAGGGGATCGTGTGTTTATCGACGCGCCGTTACCCAACTCCTTCGAGCAACGATACGGTGGCGGGACCATCTACAAGTATACTTTTGCGAACCGCCTGGAGAACATTGGCATTGAAAACCTGCGTGGCATCTCTGCCTTCGCATCTGACACCGACGAGAATCATGCGTGGACGTTTGTGGACATCAACCGGGCAAGGAACTGCTGGGTACGCAACATAACGGCGCAACATTTTGGTTTCTCGGCGGTTTTGCTACGCACCTACACGTCGCGGACGACCTGTGACGATCTCGTCAACCTGGACCCCAAATCCATCATCACCGGCGGGCGCCGCTATGCGTTCAACAACCAGGGCGGACTCAATCTGATGAAGCGGATGATGTCTGAGAATGGGCGGCATGACTTTGTCAATAATGCGCCAAGCCGTGGCCCCAACGTCTTTTTCGATGGCGTGGCCCTGGGGCAGAACGCGGAATCCGGGCCTCATCAGCGCTGGTCGACGGGGTCCCTCTACGACAATCTGACAGTGGAGAACCACGACTTGGCGGCAAGGAACCGGGGCAACTCCGGAACCGGACACGGTTGGTCGGGGGCCAACATGGTGTATTGGAACTGCGTGGCCAAGCGCTTCCTGGTCGAGAATCCCTTCACCGCGCAGAACTGGGTTGTCGGCGGGGTAGGTGAACGTTACGACCCGGCGGATTTTCTGAATGCCGGGCCCGGAGAGTACGACTCTCATGGTCAACGCGTCTCGCTGGGCGACCGTTTAGGTAACCCGCAGGACAGTCTCTACCTCGCGCAGTTGAACGAACGTCTCGTTCTTCCCCGCGGCGAAACCCGGGAATATGTTCTCGGCGATTTTGACGGATTTATTCACGACGGCGGAGGAAGCGCGGATGAGGTCGCGGTGGAGGCCGCATGGCAGGCGACCGTTCAGACCCGCGCTTCGGCCAGTGGCTGGACGGTGGCCGGGTTTGATGAGACGACCGCCGCTGAGAATCAGGCGACGCCATTCACTTTCGACTTCGCGCTCGCTGCTGACGAACAGGTCGTCGGCGCTACCCTGACGGTTTCCTTGCAAAGATTGGGCGGTCGCACCCGCAACGATTCCGTCTGGCTGGACAGCCTGGCGCGGGAGATTGGATTCGCAGAATTGGGGTTGGGAGCTGCCGAACTGCCAGCTACGGGTGGGCAGGTGGTTCCGCTCGAGATCCTGGGCACCGACCTTGAACTGTTGCAGGACGGGCGGTTGAATGTGCTCATCGGTGAGGATGCGGCGGTCGATTGGGCGACATTGGCTCTCACGGTCAATCGTCGGACGGAATCGCCTCAGATAGTCTCGGTGGGACGCGCGACCGGGGATACGTTTCAGTTCCAGTTCAACACGATCACCGACATTCCGTATCGGATCGAGCAGAGCGCAGACCTGCAGACCTGGGACTTGGCCGATACCATCAACGGCACCGGCAATCCCGCCACCTTTGTCGATCCCGGCGCGCTGAACGGCGGCAATCCAAACCGTCTCCGCTTCTATCGTGTCGTTGCAATCGAATGACCAGCCGCCGTTGCGATCCCGGGAATGAGATGGAATCAATCCCGGCCAATTCAAATATGAATGCTGTGAGTTCGTCCTTCGAGTGCCGAAGATTCCATGCCCTCGAAAAGCAGCAGCTCGGGAGTTCTGCCAACCGCCCCCTCAACTCCTCGATCTCCTCATCCGCATGTCCCCTGAAAACACCCGCCCGGCTGGTGGTGACATTTGCCGGATTCGGATTGGCTTTGCCGGAGATTGCCGAGGAGCGTTTTCTTACGCCGGATAAAATTCCGAGCCGGCCACGGGTGATGCTTTCAGTATCGATTTGTTGCTGTGTGTGAGAAGCACAGGCATCGGAAAAGAAGTCGGGGATGGGGATAGCGTGAACTCCAACGGCCAAAATCTTCGGCCTCACCATCTTATTTTCGTGCAAGTCATACCGTGCGCTCCGGCAACCGCTTCGCAGGTTACCTCTCCCTTCATCACGTTGATTCCTCCGCTGAGTTCGGGGTGGCGTTCGCATGCCTGAGTCAACCCTGTTTTCGCGATGGCTTCCACGTATTTGAAGGTCACGTTGCTGAGCGCCTGCGTCGCCGTGCGCGAATACGCGGCGGGCATGTTGGCGACGCAGTAGTGATTTACGCCTTCCTCGACGAACACAGGATTGTCATGCGTCGTCGCGCGGGAAGTTTCAGCACACCCCCCCTGATCGATGGCAATATCCACGAAGACGCTCCCCGGACGCATCTTGGCGAGCATCTCCCGCGAGATAAGTTTGGGGGCCTTGGCGCCAGGAACGAGAACGGCACCGATCAACAGGTCGACGCGCGGTAGCTGATCCAGCAGATGTTCCTCGCTGGAATACAGCGTGTGAGCCGAGTGGATCGAGATGTCGAGGAAATGCATCCGTTCCATATCCACTTCGAGAATCGTTACATCCGCGCCGAGTCCGGTCGCCATTCGGGCGGCGTTGATGCCAGCAGTGCCGCCGCCGAGTATGAGCACCTTTCCTGGCAGGACGCCAGGCACGCCGCTGAGCAGAACACCACTTCCTCCATGAGTTTTTCCAAGATGATAGCCGCCCATCAACACGGACATTCGACCCGCGATTTCACTCATGGGTTCCAGTAGCGGAAGGTGCCTGTTGACCTCAATCGTTTCATACGCAACGGCCGTGACACCGGAGTCGATGAGCGCCTGGGTCAGATCGCGATTGGCGGCGAGATGGAGGTAGGTGAACAGCGTCTGTCCTGGGCGGAGCCGTTCGTATTCCTCGGGCTGGGGTTCCTTCACTTTTACGATCAGATCGGATTCGGCGAAAACCTTCGTCGGCTCAGCGGTGAGTTCCGCCCCGGCGCGCTCGTAATCGGCATCCGGATATCCAGCGCCGGCACCTGCTCCGTGTTCAACCAGCACGCGATGGCCGTGCTTGATCAGTTGGTAGGCGCTGGAAGGAAGCAGCGCCACGCGAGATTCCTGTGCCTTGATTTCTTTGGGAACTCCGATGATCACGCGATGAGCTTAAGGCAGAACATTCTTTCTGTGTAGTGCTGAAGTTGTGGTGGACCCATCCCGCGCCGGTGACAATTCTGGTTTCGCTCCACGACCCGTTTTCCTCTATGCTCCGCACGTGCCCGATCCGATCTCGATCATCGTCCCCGTTTTTGACGAAGAGGACAACGTTCAGCCCCTTGCCGACGAGGTGGTCAGGGCGTTTGACGGCGTGAACTGCGACTGGGAACTGGTGTTTGTCGATGACTGCAGCCTTGATTCCACCTGGGACAAAATTGAGGCGGCAGGGAAAGCGAACAACCGGGTCCGCGGATTTCGATTGGAGAAAAACAGTGGGCAGAGTGCTGCCGTCTGGACCGGGATTCAGGGAACGGATCGTGCGCTCATCGCCACCTTGGACGGCGATCGGCAGAACGACCCGGCTGATCTGCCGAACTTGTTGAAGGAATTGGAAAGCTGCGACTTCGCGTGCGGTTGGCGTCACAATCGACGCGATTCGTTTGTCCGAAAAATGTCATCCGGACTCGCGCGTTGGTTCCGTTGTCGCGCGCTGAAATCGGATTTCAAGGACACTGGCTGTGCGGTGCGGCTCTTCAAACGGGAGTGCGTGGGAGTGCTGTTCGGATTCAACGGTCTTCACCGTTTCATGCCCATCCTGGTTGAGGGGGCCGGATTCAAATGTCGGGAAGTGCCGGTCAATCACCGTCCGCGTGTGGCCGGCGTTTCGAAGTATGGAGTCTGGAACCGCCTCGGTCGTGGAATCTACGACCTCATCGCAATCTCTTGGTATCAGAAGCGGCGCGTGAACCCGGTAAAGTTCGTGGAATCCGGCAAAACGGATCGCCCGGCTTGATCAATCCGGCAGCGGCAATTCGACCAACCGCCGTTTCATAGATCACTCGAATCGCGCGCCCGGCTGTAGCGGGCTCCCGCTCAAAAAATCACGAGCCGAAACCCGTCTCCCGCCTTCCTTCTGCAATTCGAGTATGCGCAGAGCGCCCTCTGCACATTTCACAATGATACCCTCGCGATCCGCTCGGGTCACCTGACCGTGGGATACACTTGGCGCGTCCGCCGGCTCGGCCCGCCAGACCTTGAGCCGCTGTCGCGAATCGACTTGGATCCAATCGACATAACTTCCGGGCCAGGGAGTGAAGGCGCGCACCTGACAGTCCAGTTCGCGCGCCGTTCGAGACCAATCCAATCGTCCGTCCTCCTTCGTGATCTTGCGGGCATGAGTGGCCCGGGAATGATCCTGTGGGACTGCTTCCAGGCCACCGCTCGCCAGTCGTCGGAGTATTCCCGGCAGTTCACGCGCACCGATCTCCGCCAGGCGATCATGAATTATCTCGGCGTCATCGGTCGGTCCTATGGCGGTTTTGGCGATGCTCAAAATCGGGCCGGAATCCATCCCCTCATCGATCAGCATAAACGTGACGGCGGTTTCCGGATCGCCGTTGAAAATCGCCCACTGAATCGGCGCTGCGCCGCGGTAATTCGGCAGCTCGGAGGTATGCAGATTTACGCAACCCAGACGCGGAATGGCGAGTAGGTCAGCGGGCAACAACTGCCCATAGGCCATCACCACAATGACATCCGGCTTTTCGGATTTCAGTGCTGCCAAGAACGTCTCGTCGCGGCAGCGTTCCGGCTGGGTGACCTTGAGCCCGAGAGCAGTTGCGGTTTGCTTTACAGGCGTGGGATGAAGTTTGAGTTTGCGGCCTTTGGGTCTGTCCGGCTGCGAAACGACGAGCGAGACATCAATCCAACCGTTACCGGCGAGCGCTCGCAGCACGGGCGAGGCGATCTCGGCCGTCCCCATAAAGACGATTCTCAGATTGACTGAGGCTGATTCGGTTGCCGACATCAGGTTGTAACGTACGCGCGCACCGTGCTCGCGTTGCCTGTGATTGGGCTTATTCCTCGGGAGGACGAACGTGGATCTCCTGAATGTCCGCGATTTGGGCGACGTGATCCTTTGATCCACCGCCCTCCTGTGGGCACTGGATAGTAACATCTGTCTGGCTGATTTTGGGAATGCGTTTCGCCCAAAACTCGCCGCGCGTGGTGATGAAACACATCCACGCAGACCGGAACGGTTCGTCAGGAACCAGTTTGAAAAACGGAGCAAAGGTCGACTCGATAAAGCGTTTGTTGATATTCACTTCGCCTCGAGTGTAAGACGCCGCCTCGATGGTGGCCGGACCGGCAGCGGCTGCAGGAGCTGCCGCGGCGGGTGCGGGAGCCACGGGTGCGGCAACGGCTATCGGACCGCCTTTCATCGGAGGTGCAGCAAGCTTGGCTGGCGCTGCGGGGGCCACCTGCCTACCGGCTACTTTCTTCGCAGCGGCAGCTGCGGGGCGGGCGGTCACAACCTTTTTTGCCTGGGGCTTGGCAGCGACTGCCACGCCCTTCTTCTTGGCTGGTTTCCCGTCGTCATCAGCGCCCCCCTTGCCTAACACAGTTTCTTTCTTCTCCACTTTGCGTGGCTTCATGCACATGAAAACGATCGGGGTGATGATCGGTACTGCGGCGGAGATCCCGGGGACCATGTATTTGTTCCAGCGTCGATACATTCCCACCGCATAACCGGCGAAAATGTTTGCGCCATAAATCACAAGGATAAGGAACCACCCGGGGCCCGTGCCGAACAATGCGCCCAGTAGTCCTCCCACTTCAGGGATCTCGGGTTTGTTCTCCACTTCGGTGAAGGTCGGTGGATCGAGCTTTCCCTTCTTAGGCGTGGGCAGACTGTCAGCAGGTCCACCCCCTTTCGGCTTTGGCCGGTTGATGAGAAACTCCACATAGCGCTTCGCTTTGGGGAGTTTCTCCAACATTTTCAAGGTCTTTTGATCGAGCTTGGCGAGCGGGATGCGCTTCCCAAGTGAACCGCTGGGCTTCCGCAGCATGATGGTGCCAGATTTGACGGAGAACAGCTTCCCAACGTGTTCGGTACCGTTGGTTTCCATCAGAGTAAGCTGATCCTGCGCGAGCGCCGGAAGGCCAAGGCACAGGAGAAGCATCAATGTTCGGACAAAATGCATAGACCTCAGTACGTAGCAAACCACGCAAACCACGCAAATAAAAAACCCGGCGAAGCCTGTTCCAGTCGCAAGTGTAGGTCGGAAAAGAGCGGGTGTTTTGTTGATTTTGGCCCAGTTAGCTGAATCCGCCAATGGTTTGCTTGCGCCGAGGACGATTGCCAGATCTCCGGGGAGGTGAGCTTTGGTTCCAGGCGCTCAGCCCATTGGGACAGACGCGCGAACTATGTGGGCCGGCGCGGTTACTTCCCACCGACCAGGGTTTTCCGAGTTTTCGCCCAATCCTTCTTGCTGGCACCTGCCTTCCAGATGCTCATGTTATCGATGTACATCGTCCCCTTGTTGGTGGCGGTGATGCCGATATTGTAGTTCGTAAACTCCGCGCCGACGCCTTTGTGTTTTCCGTAGAGGATCGGTCCGTCCTGAAAGCGCACGAGAAATTCATCGTCCTTGATCTCGACCATCACGTGATACCAGGTGTCGAGCTGCAGAACGAAATCACTTTTGGCGATGGTCGTCTTCTCGTGGTCCACCAGGATTTTGCTGCCTTCGGGTCCGAAGTAGATCCGGCGGAGGTGGTGTCCGGCTTCGATGATTGGGAGCAACCGGGTGAACTTGCCGCCGACAATCCTGAAGGAGTATTTGATGATGACGTCCTTGGGTGAATTGGCCAATTGAAGCCGGGGTGCCGTTCCGAGGTGCCCGTTGCCTTGGGCTTTCTTCTTCGCCTGATACTCGGGCGATGACTGCGTTCCGATCAACATTCCGTCTTTCGCTCCCCAAGTGGTTCCTTGGCCGCGGAGGAAATACTGGTCGCCCTTTTCCACGGTGAAGTCCTCGTCGAAATCCATGGCCAGATGGACCTTGCCCGGGCTTGCAAGAATGGGTTCCAGCCGATTCTTCCCGGCCCCGAATCCTGGATGTGCGGGGATCAGGCCCAAGATGAGAACGGCCAGGGACAGTGTTAGTCGGTAATGTGTTTTCATAAGTCGATCGTAGTTTGAATACAGCCGATCACTTTGCTTCAGCCTGCCAGATCTTCAGATTGTCGAAGTGAACCCATTCGTTCAGTCCCGCAGCCTGGATTCCAAAATTCGTCTTCTTTTCCTTCAGGCCGGAATCCTTGCCGCGCAAAACCACTTCTCCGATTCGGGCGACCATTTGATCGCTGACGAGTTCGATCGTCACCGTGTGCCATTTACCGATCGGCAATGACATTGGTTTCTTCGCGAGCACCCGGTTCTTCTTCTGCCAGGGACCTTTCCTTCCCGGCCGGCCTGCAGCCTTGTCCACGGCTTCCATCTGCTTTCGCTTGCCCGCCTCGTTGAGCTTGGAGATCGAAAACTCGTTCGGCTTGATGATGCAGTTCGCGAGGTGAACGAGTTCGTAGTTGATCATGAATTTAGCATGAGCCTTGCCCTCGAACTTGAAATCGAACTGATAGATCACGTCCTGGTGATCAAGGAACATTTTGCGGAACGCGGTGTGTCTGTCTTCTTTCAGCTGCATTCCCCTGATTGACCGACCGTCAACGATTCGCCAGTCGCCTTTGCCAGCCTGCAGGCGTTTGGACAACTCACCAAAATTTTCCGCGTACAGAAGTTTGCCTTTGGACGACAGAACGAGGCCACCTTCCGCCGACAGATTCAGTGCCACGGCCAAAAACAGTAGGGGTATGATTCGAAGCATGTCGCCCCACTTACCCAAGATTGAGAACTGTAGGCAAGTCCGGATTGGAACCCGTGTTCGATGAGCGGTCTTTGGGCAATGCCTGCGACGAACAGTTTTCATATTCCGAACCCCTTCAAGACGCCTGGTCCGGCCTTCGCTATATCCTGTTCAAATACCCGTTCATCCTCTGACACTGAGTCTTCACCATGAACATTCGATTCACTTTCCATCTCATGGTCGCGATGACGCTCGGGTGCCTGAACTCCCCGGGTGCCACTGAACTCTTCGACGAAACCAAGGCGATGACGCTCTTCGCGTTCGATGAAGTATCGATCCCGTTTTCACAGAATCTCAGGTTGGAGATGCGGGCACCGGAGCGGCATCCGGCAAATCCGGTCGTGAAGCGCGGAGGGTCGGATGCACCGGATTCCTGGGCGGTGCAGTTCTATGGATCAGTCATTCGCGAGAACGGAAAGTTCCGCATGTGGTATGTCGCCGCGGGCCGCGATCGGGTGAAGCGAATCGGACCACGTTCTTCTCCTTGGCGAGTTGCCTACGCAGAGAGCATCGACGGTGTGACCTGGACCAAACCCAGTCTCGGACTCGTGGAATACAACGGCAATCGGGATAACAATCTCGTGCTCCTGGAACCGAGGATGGGTGTCCTCAACCTCAAAGTGCTGCACGAACCAGACGAATCGAATCCGGACCAACGCTTCAAATTGGGTGCCCATGTCTGGTTTCCCAAGAACGATGTGCGCCTGGGGACATTGGCTCCTTACGGAAGCAAAGATGGCTATCGCTGGCGGTTGCTCACTGGCGGCAAGCCGGTCGATGCGGAGATTCAACCGGGGGACATGATTCTGCCGCCACTGCATTTCGAGCCGGTCGGCGGGCTTTACAAATGGGATGGACTCTACCACCTGTCCGGCCAGAACGCGATCATGGCCGCGCGACCGTTTCACGGAAGAGTGGTAAGGGAGTTCATTTCTTCCGACTTTGTAAACTGGTCCCCATCAAGTGCGATCGGAGCGGCACGGAATGCGCAACACACCCTCCTCGGTCCGGGCCGCAGTCGGGAGGGGGAACAGAATCACGAAGGAATCAGTGTCTGGAACCGGGGCAATGTTCTGCTCGGAATCTCAGGAATCTGGCATGGGATGAAGGATTGGAAAGACGTGACGGTCGACCTTGGGTTTACCCTCAGCAACGACGGAATCCGGTTTCGGGAACCCGCCCACGAGCGGACCTTTCTCGAGCGCGGTAAGGACGGCGAATGGGATCAGGGTGGACTGTTGCAAGGGCAGGGCTTCGAAAACGTGGGGGACCAGACCTTCATCTACTACGGCGCCTGGGATCCCCGGACTCATCAAAGTGCACCTCCGCGCGGTGGAGTTGGAATTGCCACGCTACCTCGAGACCGTTTCGGCGATCTCAGGGCAGATGAAACAACGAAAGGCGCGGGCAACTATCAGATGCCGGAGACAGTCTGTGAATTTCTCACCGCCTCAATCGATCGACCGGCAGGCAAGGCCAAAACCCATCGC
>JBLFYM010000055.1:0-37020 GCA_047608975.1 Limisphaerales bacterium
CAATAAATTCCACAACTGCCTCCTTCAAACAGTCGCCGGTTTCCAAACCCGGTCGTTGTAGGCGGGTTCCAAATCTTCCGCGCCGAATTCAGGCACCGGAAACTCGCTGGGTTCATCCTTCTGATAGGCGCGGGGAATATTTTTGCCGGTCAATGTTTGGGCATCAATCTGCCGCTGCAAGGTCATGAACGCATGAATCAACGCTTCCGGACGGGGAGGACAACCGGGAATGTGAACATCGACCGGAAGATAACGATCGATTCCCTTCAAGACGTTGTACCCCTGCTTGAACGGACCGCCCGAAATCGCACACGCCCCCATGGCGATCACATACTTCGGTTCCGCCATCTGATTGTAGAGTCGCACCACCTGCGGAGCCATCTTCTTCGTCACCGTTCCGGCAACGATCATGAGATCCGCCTGTCGGGGCGATGGGCGAAACACCTCCGCTCCAAATCGGGCAAGATCATAGCGCGCCATGGTGGCGGCAATCATCTCGATCGCACAGCACGCCAGACCAAACTGCATTGGCCAGATCGAGTTTTTTCGTCCCCAGTTGTAGAGCTGATTGAAGCCGGTAACGACAATCCCCTGCTTGCCCATTTCATTTTTCAGTCCCTCATCCATAATAGCTCATTTCCACTGGAGAACACCCTTCATCCACGCCCAGACCAGGCCTTCCACGAGCAAGAGCACGAACAAGGCAATCGCCAGAAAGGCACCCACTGGAAGTTCCGTAAATGCGACCGCGAAGGGGATCAGAAACACTGCCTCGACATCGAAGATAAGGAAAATGATTGCGTAGAGATAATACTCCGAACGGAACTGTACCCAAGCGTCTCCCTTCGCCTCAATCCCGCACTCGTAAGTCGCGTTCTTGTCAGCGCCAGGCTTCCTGGGCGCAATGAAGTAGGCGATTGTGAGAGGCAGCAGCGGAAAGGCGATCGCGACGATAAGAAAGACGGTCAGGAATTGATACGTTGTGTATTCGCCGACCATCTTTGAAGCTGTCAGTTGTTCCCGACTTCTTTGTCTTCGTTCCGACTGAGCCCGACTTCCTGGGCGATGTCATCGAATTCTTTGGAACTCACAGTTTCCAACTGCTTGCCGCGGTTCCGTAACTTCTCGTTGATCTTGAGAACCTTCTCCGTCATCTCCTCATGCGTGTCCTGACTGCCACCCACCAACGCAAAATTATCACCCTTGGTAACCCGCTTATGACCGTCGTCATCAAGCCCGACTCCGAGCATCATTGCCTTCTGATCGCGTCGCGATATAGCCATGAGATGAACCTATCTTTTGGGTTTCAAAGTGCAAGACCAATAAAAAAACGCGGCACCTTTCGACACCGCGTTTGGTAAAAATCAGTGAACTGCTTTCGCTCCTATTCTGCCTCACCGACCTGAGCCGAGGTCAGTTCCACTTCAAGGAGTTCAGCTTCAGTGTAGGTGGTTCCATGGTGTTTCGTCGTGTCATTCCGGATTGCGGCGACAGCCTCTTCCTCGACCATGGTTGCCGAGTGCCCCCAAGCCGGGTTCGAGCGGATGAAGGTCAGGACATCCGAAATCTGTTCGTCGTTCATGGTCTTCCGCCAAGGCACCATGGCGTTATTGTAGGTCGCCCCTTTCACTGTGATAGGACCAGCGACGCCATCAAGAATAACCCGAGCAATTCGATCCGGACCGGCGGCAAGCACCCATTCTGAATCCTTGAGCGGCGGAAATTGACCAAGGACACCCACGCCCGTCTCCTGATGACAGGCGGAGCAGTTTGCCGAATACAGCTTCTTGCCGCGCATTCTCTTTTCTATTTCAGGAGGCAAACCCAATACTGGAGGTGCCTCTCGAAGATTTCGGACATAGACATCACGGCTGAAATTTCCGGCGTGAACACGGACGAATTCCATTCCCCCATAGAACACTACCAACAGCATAATCGTCGGCAGCATCAGGACGATGGTTGACCATCCAAACTTCGCATCATCGATGACAACCTGAGTATCCGGCTCTTCAGTTTCACGGCCGTCAACCGGCTCGATTGGATTCATCGATTCGCTCATGGCTTCGCCTTTTCTTTCAAAGGCTTCTTCTTGTCAACAACCGGCACTTCCACGCGTGGCGTGGGGCTTTCCGGCAATCCGATATCGGCCTGCTGACTCACAAGCCAAGCAACCAGTGCCCGCGCCGACGGTTTGGGCATTACCATCATTCCGGCGGGTCCCTTCCCATGCGGAAATCGAACCGCGCCTGCCGCATCATGCCCCGAGTGAATCGAAACCTCTTCGAACAGGAAACGGTAGGAGGGCATCGTGGAATTCGGGACATGCACCCTCGGGTTATAGAGGTGCACATACTGCCAGTTCATCCGTTGCCGTGCCTGAACCGCCAGATTTGTTTGCGAGGCAAACTTCCAAGCTCCCACGTGATTCTCGGGAGCCCGGTTGCCAATGTTCGCCAGATCGGGACCGACTCGTTGTGATCCGCCCAAAATTGTGCGATCAAAAACAAAGTCACGGGCAACACTCTGTCGCTGTCCCCATCCCCGATCGATGTCAGTTCCGACATTGAACACGGTCATCTCACCCTTTGATTTGCTGTCTTTGAACAAGGTCACCGCTCGATCTGCTTCGTAAGGGATGACCTTTTCAAGCACGGCAGCCGGAAGGTTCGTCGTGGCCGCGAGTGCATCTTCCGTGCTCCAGTCCGAGCGGAGACGTCTCAATGTAGCCACCAAGATCTCGACACTGTTCGTTTCCTTGCCAACCTTGGTCAGATCCGCACCGAAATGCAGTCCGTCCTGAACCGTGAAACGGGTGTGACATTGGTTGCACCCGAGCTCGCGATACACTTCCGCACCCTGCTGAGCCATGCCCGGGCGATTCACCGGGTAAACCGCGCCACTGACAAGATCCGTGTGCGAGGTCAACGAACCGACCTGAATGACTGAAGACATCACGAGGCATCCCCATGACGCAACGAGCGAGATAAATCCAAAAATGAAAAGAATCGGTCCGTTTCTCATCGGGCAGTTCCTTCTTCAGCAGTCGGTTCACAAAACCAGGTGGCAACCGGAAACGCAGCCATTATCGATTTCCCGATCAGCATCCCAGTTCCCACCAGGAACATGACGGCGCCGACCAGCAGCAGGACAAGTCCCGCCGCTGCAATCCAGAGAAGTTTCGTCGCCTCCGCGACCGACGCCATAAACGCGGCATCCGGATTTGCGAGTTGTCCGCCTTGAAAAAGTCCAGCGAGCATGAAGGCAACCGTCGCGAGAGCCGTGCCGGCGGTAATCGCCCTCAGCACCATAGAGCAACCGTTCCGCCCCCAAGATTGTTGTGTCAGTCGCGGCAGAATCACCGTGCAGCCACCCAGCGTGACCAATCCGATGAAGCCAAACACGAACAACACCTGTGCGCCGGTTTCGTAATGCGTGAATTGTAGAAGATCAGAGATCGCGGGGAATCCGTAGATCACTCCCAGTAAGGACCAAACGAGGTAGGCAAACAAACCGCTAACCAAGAATTTGAGTGTGTTGTTGCCAGGAAGATCCTTAGTTTGAATCGACTTCAGAAGGTTCCACACGACGGCGACCACCGGAACAATCATCATGAATCCGGCGCTCACACTTACCGAAGAAATCCAGACTGGCAGCGGCCAACGTCCGGCGAGGCCCGTCCAGCCACCAATGAACACCAGCATCCAAAAAGCGGCCGTGGCCAATTCCTGACTGAACAGCGGGCGACCTGACTGCTGAGGCAGGAAATAGCAGAGAGCACCCAGACCAAAACATCCGAGCACCACTTGGAACACCGCATTGATATACCAGTTATCCACCACGAGCTGAACAGCACCTGGAACCGGACAAATCTGAAGAAGTATGATCGCCGTGGAGAGTGCCCACAAAAACCAGAACATCGCCGCTCCCATGTAGAGTTGACCAATGTACATCTGGCGTTCGACCCGGTAGTGCAGAACGAGCATCAGCTTCAGCGCAATGACCGCGAACGCCATAAAAAGGACCGACGACGAATAGACCGGAAGTTCAAAGAGACGGTGTCCGGTGCTGTGCCCGAGATAGACACCAACAATTCCCAACACCACACCGAGGTTCCAGAACTTGCTGGCAACGAACACTGTGAACGGATGCCGAAGCGCTTTCTTCGACCGACGGCAGACAACGAACAGCGCGACCGCAATCCCCATCTGAAGCGCAAACCCGTAAAGCAAGGCAATCCAGGCGGCCGGTTTCGTCTTTCCATAGGTCAGGAATCCAGAGTCAGCAAAGAGACCCGATCCGGTGAGTTGGATCGTGGACACCAGTAACAGGGCGGAACCGACCACCAGCCAGAATGCGGCGGCGAGTACGGAATGAAGTACCGGTAACCGGAGGCTGGCTTCCACCTCATCCAACGTGGAGGGTTTCGGCGAGTAATCGATTTCGAAGCTCGAATCGCTCATCAAGTCCAGTTTCTCGAAATTATTCGAAGGACGCCTTCTGCAGTGACTTCGTCACGCGGGCGTTGAGGATCGCACGGCTATTCTCCCCGTTCTGATACTCGGAAATGATCAGTTGCATGCCACGTTCAAGCGGAACCCTCTGAATCAGATTTGGATCCGGATCGCCGTAAGCATTGGCGGCCTGCACCGCCTCGTTATTCAGCTTGATGCGTTCAGCCTTGCGCTCGACACCCTTGGATCCCCGGTTCGCCTGCTCAACCGGCTGGGTGTAGCTACGGAGCATGACATTCAATCCGGCTACGATTCCAATCGCGACCACAACAGCGGCGACGTAACCCAACACCGAGCAGCACTTCTCACTGCAACAAAAGGAACTCTTATCTTCTTCACTCATCGAATTTCAACTTAGTGAGCAGCTGGTTCGCCGCCTTCGGGTTCGACATAGACGCCCATAGATTCTGCGATCCGTGGGTCACGCTGCGGATACGGCGCGTGGCTGGAGAGGTCGGAATTGTATTTCAACCAAAGAACGAATCCGATCACACCCATCGCGATGACATCACGCCAACTGATGCTGATGCCTTCCGGGTAGATCAGCGGCATCACGTTGAACTGCATATCGACGTAATGCATGAGCCAAGCCCAGCCACAGATAAGCGGCATGATCGTCTTGTTCGTCTTAACGTCGGTCCGGAGAAGCAACAGGAACGGCAGAAAGAAGTGACCGAAGATTATGGTCTGACCAATCCACCACCAGCTGCCCTGCTCACGTTGCACATACCAGAATGTCTCTTCAGGAATAGCGGCGTTCAAGATCAGAAAATATTGGGAGAAGTGGATGTAGGCATAGAACACCGTGAACGCGAACATCAGTTTCGCGATGTCATGGTAGGTCTCACGGCGCACCACATACTGAAGCAATCCCTGGCTCTGATGGAGCAAAGTGAGCATGTAGACAGTCGCGCAGGTCACCCAGACACTTCCCGCGAAGAAGTAGACGCCATACATCGTGGAGAACCACTGATACTGAAGGGCTTTGACCCACGCAAAACAGGCGACCGTCATCATCATCACAAACAAGACAATGCCGTAGCTGGTATGCAGATTCATCATCCGCGAGCACTTCACCGCCGGACGTTCCTCGATGTCGTGCTTCAAAATATTGGTAGAAACAAAGATGACAAATGGTTCCCAGAATCCGCGGACCTTGCCTTCGTAAGCACCATTCTCGGCTTCGGCCACGTCCTGTTGCAGGGACCAGTAACGGAGCCGACTTGAAAGATATCCAAGCGCCACAAACACCAAGGTTGTGAAGAAATAGAATCCGGGGAGATTGAAGATTTTCTGCTTTATGAAAGACCGCAGTCCGGGATCGGTCATAGGATCCGCGGACATCCAGTCATACACACCAATCGGATAAAGGAAGATCGGCAGGAACAGGATGAACATCGGCCAGCCCAGCATACAGGCGATGTGTTCACAGACGCGCCGGATTGGAACAATCCATTGGGCATCAAACAAATGATGGAGCAGCACGAGGAACAATGCTCCCAGGCAAATGCTAAAAAAGAACATGTAGGCGGTGAGCCAAGAATACTGGAATTTCTTCAGTCCGCTAACTTCGGCTCTGACCGGAGAGGCATCATGGTCACCAGCCTGCTCGACCGTGTCGTGTCCCGATTTCTCAGCGGCCGGGGCTTTCTCTTCACCATGGTCGGCTGCCTGGAGCTGGCCACCGACGCTCAGTGCCAGCAACAGGGCGAAGAACACCGCGACACCGCGCTTCAGATTGGAATTAATCATCAACATTTCGAAATTCGGTTCGGTTCTTAGTTGCGCAGCTGAGCCGGCACATCGTCGGCATTCGCATATTTGCTGCGTTGAAGGGCACGCACATAGGCAACGATCGCCCAACGATCAGGAATTGTGATATTGGCTCCGTAACCACCCATCAGATTTTTACCATGAGTGATGGTATTAAAGATTTCGCCGTCTTTCATCTGCGCAATCCGCGGGTCCAGAAGATTCCCGACCACACCCATGCCATATTTTTTGGTAATTCCATTTCCGTCACCGAGAAGTCCATGACAAGGCTGGCAGCTGATGCCATAGCGTTTCCGGCCCCGGTCCATGACAGTCTCAGTCACCGCGGTCGGAATTACTGAGACCCAATTCGTTTCCGATCCGGGATGTTTCCCCGTATTCAACGGACTGTCTTCGTAGGCGCTTCCCCGAGCGACCGTGCCATCAACGAATCGTTGCGACGTCCGATTATTGTCAAAGAAACCGTTCGGCTGTTGCGGGCGGAATTTATCCTGTCGCACCATGTCGTCGAAGATCTCGATCGGCTCGTTGCGCGAGACATCGCCCTGCTTGCCCGCGATCAAAAAGACCCCGAGTCCCGTCAAAACCAAAACTATCAGGAAGTATCGCATCTTATTCCTCTACAAATTCGATCTTTTTGCATCCGGTGGATTGCAACAAATCCAATGTATCCGTCTGTGAATAGCGCGGATCCGTCGTTTCTATGACCACAATGAACTTGTCGTGAGTTGCCCCCTGACAAAACGTCCGATTCGCCAACAGCGGGTGGTGCAGTCTCGGCAGGCGGTTCAAAAACGCCATACCTAACAAGGTGCCGAAGGCAGCTGCGAGAATCGTGCACTCGTAGGACACAGGGAACGCGAAGAACGGACTGAACATCGGCTTACCACCAATCACGATTTCATAATCAACAGCGTTCATCCACCAGATCATCAGCATCCCAATGGCGTATCCGCTCACACCGCCGACAAAGCTGAACCAGCCGACCTTGGATTCTTTCAGCCCCATGGCTCCGTCCATCCCATGTACCGGAAAAGGAGTATGCACATCCCAGCGTCGATAGCCGGCGTCCCGCACGTTCTCGGCCGCATGCATGGCGTCCGCAGGAGTGTCATACACAGCCATCACCCCATAGAGGTCGACATCCGAAGCAGGTTCGGTGATCGCTTGCGATTCCGCCACAGCCACAGCAACAGCCGTCGGCGTTTCGCTTTTCTGGGCAGCGGCCTTCACCGCTGCTTTCTTCTTAGTTGCAGATTTTTTCTTGGCAGCCATTAGTGGTCTCCAACTTTGGCTCCGCCGAGCGGATGATGCGGATCAGCCTGCGGCGTGACGCCTTTGACTTCCGAAATTGCGATTACTGGCAGAAACCGGACAAACAACAGGAACAAGGTCATGAACAGTCCGAAGCTTCCAATGAAGGTCCAAATATCAACCCAGGTCGGGGAAAAGTAACCCCAGCTTGCCGGGAGATAGTCGCGGTGCAGCGAGGTTACAATGATCACGAATCGCTCAAACCACATGCCGATATTCACCACAATCGAGATGATAAAAACATATAACATGTTGGTTCGAATCTTCTTAAACCAGAACAGTTGAGGTGAAACTACGTTGCAGGTAAACATGATGGTATAAGCCCACCAGTAAGGTCCGAACGCACGGTTCAAAAATGCATATTGTTCGTAGGGGTTTCCACCATACAGCGCGATGAAGAATTCCATGATGTAGGCGTAACCCACCATGCTCCCGGTCGCGGTGATGACTTTGCACATCAACTCCACGTGGCGCTCCGTAATCAGGTCTTCCAAGTTACAGAGTGTTCGCAATGGAATCATCAGCGTCAGCACCATTCCGAAACCGGAGAAAATAGCGCCTGCAACAAAGTAAGGCGGGAAGATCGTGGTATGCCAGCCCGGCAACTGAGAGACTGCAAAGTCAAACGAAACGATCGAGTGCACAGACAGTACCAGCGGAGTCGAAAGACCGGCCAAAATCAGATAGGCCTTTTCGTAGTTGCTCCAGTGACGGTTTGAACCGGTCCAACCCAACGCGAATAATCCGTATAGAAACTTACGAACCTTGGTCTTGGCCCGATCACGAACGGTAGCCAAATCCGGAACCAACCCGGTATACCAGAACAGGGCGGAGACGGTGAAATAAGTGGAAACCGCGAACACATCCCACAACAGCGGAGACTTAAAATTCGGCCAAATATCATACATGTTCGGAATCGGTGGCAGCCACCACATCGCATACCATGCACGCCCGGTATGAATCACCGGAAAGATACCGGCACACATAACGGCAAAAATTGTCATCGCTTCCGCCGTCCGATTGATCGATGTCCGCCATTTCTGTCGGAGCAGGAACAGAATTGCGGAAATCAGTGTTCCCGCGTGGCCAATACCAATCCAGAAAACGAAGTTGGTAATATCCCACGCCCAAGCGACGGGTTGATTCAATCCCCAGACACCGACACCGGTGGAAATCAGATAGGCGATACAACCAAACATCACCATCATCAGCGTTACGCTCACCGCAAACGCCGGCCACCACCAGCCCGGAGTCTTGTCCTCCATAATCTTGCACACCTGGTCGGAGATCCAACCGAAGCTGCGCTGATTCGATACCAGTGGCACCCGCTCCAATTCCTTGGGCGGCGGAATCACGTTCACGTGAGAATGATCAACGGAAGCCATTAGTGACTGCTCCCTTCCTTGGCGTGGTCATCGCCATGATGTGAAACCATTGGGTCACCATGTTTGTAACGGTATTCGTCAAGCCCCAGTGGGGCATCCCTATATCCAGGCATGGCCGGATTCGGATTGCGCACTTTCGCCAGGTAGGTCACGCGTGGTTTGGTATCAAGGAATCCGAGCACAGCGTAGTTGCGCTCATCCAGTTTCAACTGCGAAACCTTGCTGTCCTCATCGAGCAGATTTCCGAAGACGATCGAATCAGCGGGACAAACCTGCTGACAGGCCGTTTTGATCGCACCGTCCTTCACGCGGACATCATCCGAGTCTTTCGCTTCAACTTTCTGAGCGATCTTGGCCTGCTCGATTCGCTGAACGCAGAACGTGCATTTCTCCATCACCCCGCGCATCCGGACGGTGACGTCGGGGTTCCGGGCCATCGCCAGAAGATCCATCTCATCATCTGAACGTTCGTTCAGGTTCAACCCGAGGAAGTCAGTGATGTTGTTGTTGTAAAGCTTGTCGGTCGGCCGCTTGTTGTAGTCGAACCAATTGAAACGACGGACCTTCCATGAACAGTTATTTGAGCAGTAACGGGTTCCAACACAGCGGTTGTATGCCATCACATTCAGGCCCTCAGTATCATGCGCGGTCGCATTCACCGGACAGACACTCTCACACGGCGCATTCTCGCAGTGCTGACACATCATCGGCTGGTTCACAACCTGCGGATCATCGATCCAAGTGTGCTTCCACTGATCCTCGTCCTTGTAGACTCCGAATTTACCGTCTTCTTTATCGATCGTGCCCGGATCGCCCGTGTAGTAACGATCAATCCGCAGCCAGTGCATCTCGCGACGCTTAAGCACCTGATCTTTACCGACGATCGGGATGTTATTTTCGCTCTGACAGGCGATGACACAAGCGGAACAGCCAACGCAGGTACTCAGATCGATCGACATCGCCCACTGATGCAAATCACTTTTGAGATGCTTCTTGGACTCGTCTTCATAAGGGGATTTATAAATCGGACCGGCATCCTTAGCATGCGCTTCAATGCCCATGTTCTTGGCAAAGTCCGGCTTCTTATGATACTGCGCGAGATTGGCCTCACGGACTATCGGACGACCATGGATGGCCCAGTGTTCCTGCGCGCTGGCAAATTCATATTTGGCTTCCGCTTTCCCAAGTTTGGCACCAGCACTGATGTGAGGAAACGCGGAGGTGCGAATCTTGTAAGCGTTGAAGCCAACTAATTTCTCACCAAAGTTTGCGATCCGACCACCCTTTGTACGGCCATAACCAAGCGGCAATCCAATCACACCCTCAGCCATTCCCGGCTGAACCCAGATCGCTCCGGCGACTTCACGCCCATCCACAGTGATCGTGACATTGTCCGTGTTCTCCAAGCCGAGCTCGACCGCGGTCGCGCGGGAGATCATCACCGGATTATCCCAGACCATCTTGGTCACGGGATCAGGAAGTTCCTGAAGCCAGCCGTTGTTTCCGTAACGACCGTCATCAACCGAGTAATCCCGGGCAAAAACGATTTCCAAGGCGTCAGCCGAAGGAGCCGAAGGAACGCGAGCGTCTTTCAGTTTGCCGTAGATGTCATTGGCATTGACACGGGCCGATACCGTCTTCGAGGCCGTCCCTGCCAAGAATCCATCATGCAAAAAATTCTTCCAAGTGCCGCCGGTCTTGGCGATCGAATTGAAGGTAGCCTGAGCGATGTCGTGAGGATTTGAAGAGGTCTCCCCAAGAATCCGAGCCAACACTTCCAACTCAGTCACACCGCCGTGCAATGGCGCAATCAACGGTTGAACCGCCACCAACGTTCCATCACTCGTCCGAGCATCACCCCAAGATTCAAGGTAATGCGCCTGCGGTAAATGATAGGTGGCAGATGCAAACGACTCGTCTTCCTGATCAGCCAACCGAATGACACTCTTCGCAGAGTCAATCGTCACGTTCCAATCCAGATCAGCCGGAGCATTGTAGCTCGGATTGGCACCCAAAATAACCAGAGTATCAACTGAACCAGCCTTGAGTTGCTTGGCGAGATCACGAATCGACGCTGCCGGAACAGCAGCATCAGCCACGAACTCCACCGTTTTCCCATAAGCACCCGTTGCGGCGTTAATGAGATGTGCAAGCAGATGAACCTCCAGCGGCTGCCGATGACCGGCCACCACCAACGATTCGCCAGGATGAGCCAGGAGATCATCCGAAATTGCATCCACTCCGAATTCACTCGGCACCTGCTCACCCAGTCGCCCGAGCAATCCACGCAAACCGTCTCCAATTGGGAAATTGGCTTCTACAATCACCGTCTTGGCCAACCGCGCCGCAAAGCGCAGGACCTGACTGGCAGGCATCCGCAGTCGATGATCCGCGTTCGCCCCGGTCTGAGTCATCAAGGCCTCAGCGGCATACAGACGACTCATCTGCTTGTCATCCTGAGGACCCTTGGTCGAAACCCGCCGATTCTTGGCAAAATCACGGGTGTAAAGATGAGTGTCCTCTTCTGTCCCCAGAAAATCGCAATCCAATGAAACAATTCGCTTGGCCTTACCCAGACGGAAACGAGGATAAACTGATTTTCCGGTCGCGATTGAAGCAGCCTCAGCATGAACCCCAAAATCCACCGGCTCATATTCAGCCCAAGTGGCCTGCGGGAACTTCGCGCTGATCTTCTGGCGCAATCGAGCGCGAGAAGGAGAAGTGCTGTGCCCAGCCAGAAACGCCAGACCGCTCCCCTTTGAGGAAGCGAAGCTTGCACCCACCCGAGCCAGTTCATCGAGAACCACCTGACGCGATGCATTGGAACCATCCTTCGCAAAGCGTCGAGCGCGATCGGGATCGTAAAGATTCAGAACGGAAGCCTGAGCAAAGACATCAGTCCCGCCATTACTGTCAGGATGCGTGTCATTGCCTTCAACCTTGGTCGGCCGACCGTCGTTGGATTTCGCAACCAACGGAATCGCCCCGCTGCGCGTCGGCATCGCGGTCGCAAAATACTGCGGCACACCATGAATGTAGTCCTGCGGTTGTTTGCCGAACGCGTAAATGTTTTCTTCCGGGCGGCGACAACCAGTCAAACCCACTCCCGCCATCGCCATCGATGCGGTCATGAGTTTGATGAAATCGCGGCGGGTTTCCTCATCGGGCGCTTCATCGGCAGCGCCCTCAGGGAACTCCCTTTCAGCCCAGTAGTTCGCTTCGGAATCTCCGGACAGTTCTTCCGGACTCCGGAACAGAACCGGACCAGTCGATCCGTTTTTGACGGGGGAATCGTTTTTCATCGGTGACAAACAGAGCAGCTATCTCCGGGCATGACGTTCCAGTCATGCACGAAATCTTCACCTGGAGTTGTTCCCTCCGGTGCTTTCCAATCCAAATTGTAGACTTCATCCAGCGGGCGCAGTCGCTTTTCAGGATTACGATGGCATTCAAGACAAAACGGCATCCCCAAGGACTTGGCATGCTTCACCTCATCCATCTTGTTCACCGCTCCGTGACATTCAGCACAGCTGACGCCGCGGTTCACATGCACGGAGTGATTGAAATAGACGTAATCAGGCAGCTTGTGAATCTGAACCCAAGGAATGGCCTCACCGGTCTGGAAACTCTGACGAACCAACGCCAGACGAGGATCATCCTTCAGCACCTGGTTATGACAATTCATACAGGTGCTCGCCGAAGGGATATTGGAATACCAGGACTTCTCCACGCCATTGTGACAGTAGCGGCAATCCATGCCCAACTGATCCGCATGAATCGCATGCGAGAAAGCCACCGGCTGCACCGGCTGGTAGCCGACCCGGGTATACTTCGGCGTGAAGTAATGAGACACCGCCATCGTGGCAGCCCCACCCAGAAGGGTACCGCCCACGATTATTATCAAGGGCAGCCTATTCGACCATTTTGGAAATACGTCGGACATTTGTTAACTGTTTACTGAAATTAGACAGACTTACTCATTCCATCACGACTCGCGATTAATCAGTTTTTTAACTTCACTCAGCGGTGACGTGAACGCATTAGAAAACGTGTTCTATTTCTAACCCACTCACCGATCACAAGCAACATTCAGTGTAAAAAACGCTCACTTTCCGGAATCTGTTATCTAAACCATTAGCGGCCCTAAAGTCATCTCAAGAATTTAATCTGGGATGAGACACCGAAAAAGACCGGTAACGTTTACCGGTCTTGAACGCTGATGAGGTTTTAAAGAATCGTTCAAAATCGTCAAACAGAATTTGTGAAATTTTTCACTAAGTTGTTCACACGGATTAATTGGAGCTCGGAAACGCCTGAAATCCGGCCAAAATCACGCGCAATCCTATCAGCATGGCGCTCATCGACTCGAGTCGAAATCGGAGCCGAACTGCCGGTGCCGGCGATCGTCAGTCCGCCAAATGGCAGGCCACCAAACGTCCCTCGCCGAGATCACGGAGTGCAGGCACAGCCGTTTTGCACTGCTCCACCGCTGCCGGGCAACGCGGATGAAAAGGACAGCCGGCGGGCGGATCGATGGGGGATGGAACCTCTCCCGGCAGGCGAATTCGCGTCCGTTGCTCATCTGCATCAAAGCTCGGCACCGCAGATATCAAAGCTTGGGTGTAGGGATGCTTCGGCGAATCCACGACTTCCGCCGCACTCCCCTGCTCCACCACTTTCCCGAGGTACATGACCACGATCCGTTGGCTGATGTGCTTGACCACCGCGAGATCATGGGCAATGAAGAGATAGGCCATCCCGTGCTGCTGTTGCAGATCCTGCAGGAGGTTCACAATCTGGGCCTGAACGGAAACATCCAACGCACTGACGGGCTCATCACAGACAATCAAGCGCGGCTCCACCGCCAGGGCGCGCGCGATGCCAATCCGTTGCCGCTGCCCACCACTGAACTCGTGCGGGTAGCGCTGCGCATGCTGAGGATCCAATCCGACCTGCCGCAACAGCTGGGCAACCCGTTCGTCCTTCGCCGCGCGATCTTTCGCCAGTCGATGAATATCCAACGCTTCGCTGATAATCTGTCCGACCGTCATTCGCGGATTCAGCGAGCTGAACGGATCTTGGAAAATCATCTGGAATCCTTTTCGCTTCGGTCGTAATTCTGCCGCGCCAAGACCCGTGATCTCCTCTTCATCGAAACGGATCAGACCCGCAGTCGGCTCCAGCAACCTGATAATGGCCCGCCCCAGCGTCGTTTTGCCACAACCACTCTCCCCAACCAATCCCACCGTCTCGCCGGCATTCACGCTGATCGAGACGCCGTCCACCGCTTTGACGTGTTTACGCACGCGGCTGAACACACTTTGCTTCACTGGAAAGTGCACCTTCAATTCATTGACTTCGAGCAGGCTCATTCTTTTTCCCAAAGCGGACAACGCACCGCGTGGTTCGGGCTGATTTCCACCACCGGCGGTGCCGCAACGGAGCAGGATTCTTCGGCGCGGGGACAACGTGGATGAAACCGACAACCGGCAGGAAAACTGCCGATGTTCGGCACGTTGCCGGGAATTGCCGAAAGCCGTTCCACGGTTCCAGCCAGCCGTGGAACAGAATTCATCAGTGCCTGAGTGTAAGGATGTCGTGGGTTCCCCAAAAGCTCTTTGGCCGGGGCGGATTCCACGATCTGCCCGGCATACATCACACTCAATTGATCCGCGATTTCCCCTACGATACCGAGGTTGTGAGTGATGAGCAGGATACTCATGTTCAAGCGCTGTTTAAGCGCCTTCAACAAGTCCAGTATCTGCGCCTGAATGGTCACGTCCAACGCTGTCGTCGGTTCATCCGCAATCAACAATTTTGGTTCACTCGCCAGCGCCATCGCGATCATCACCCGCTGTTGCATGCCCCCAGACATCTGATGCGGATAGTCTCGAATCCGGGTTTCCGGAGCCGGTATTTCGACCAGCTTCAACAACCGAATCACCTCCGCCCGGTCTGCCTTTTCTGGACGGTGCAGACGCAAAGATTCCATGATCTGTTGACCAACCCTAAAGACCGGATTCAGTGCCGAGCTGGGCTCCTGAAAGACGTAGCTCACCACCCCACCACGAATGGCGCGCAACTCCCGTTGATCCATCTTCAACACATCGCGTCCCTCCAGCAGAATCTCACCCGCCGGGTAGCTTGCCGCCGGCGAGGGAATCAACCGCGCAATCGAAAGCGCCGTCACGCTCTTACCACTGCCGCTCTCGCCGACCAGACAAGTCGTCTCGCCGGCGGCAATGGACATTGAGACACCATCCACCGCCCGGACCCGGCGATCACCGGAGCCGAATTCAAGCTGCAGATTTTTAATTTCAAGCAAAGACATGATTCGATCATTGCCGGGGAATCCGGGCATGGAATCAGTGGTGGGCAGGTGGCCTACCATGGTTCCGAAATCAGCGGTTCTCTTAGCCCATCACTGATAAACTTGAAAGGCCGAACCACGTGCCAGCTCCTGTCCGGCGCAACACACTCGTTGTGTTCAGCCTTCACTTCGCCCGCGTTTCTCCCATGCTTCACCGATGAAACGTTTACTGGGCGGCATCGTCCTCTTCGGACTGTTGAGCACCAGCCAGGCTGCAACTCTGCCAAACATCATCTACATCCTGGCGGATGATTTCGGTTACGGAGACACCAGTTGCTACAATCCTGACTCCAAGATTCAGACGCCGTTCATTGACCAACTCGCAGCGGAAGGAATGCGCTTCACCGACGCCCACACGCCTTCAGCGGTTTGCACGCCCACCCGCTATGGAATCCTGACGGGCCGCTACGCGTGGCGCACACGTCTCAAGTATCGCGTGCTCGATGGCTTCGATCCGCCCCTGATCGAGGCCGGACGTCTCACCGTTCCCGCACTGTTACAGAATGCCGGCTACCACACCGCCTGCGTCGGCAAATGGCACCTCGGCATGACCTGGTTTGACCGGTCGGGCAAGGCACTGCCAGCCGTTTCAATCGATCGTCGGACCCCACCGCGGAGCGGAGTTGAAGTCGACTACAACAGACCGGTCAAAGGCGGTCCGATCGAGCGCGGCTTCGACCAGTTCTTCGGGATTTCTGCGTCGTTGAACATGTCGCCATTCTGTTTCCTTCAGGACGATCATCCCGTTGTCATACCCCATCTCCATCAACAACGAATCCGCACTGATTTCATCGCGGTGGACGAGGGAATGCGCTCTCCCGATTTCACGATCGCCGGAGTGATGCCGCGCTTTGCTGGAGAGGCGGTGCGCTACATTGAAGAGCGTGCGCGTGGATCACAGAACAAGCCTTTCTTCCTCTACGCACCACTCTCATCGCCACACCTTCCAGTGGTCCCCAACGAGGAATATCGCGGCCAAAGCCAAGCTGGCGAATACGGTGATTTCGTGGTGGAAACTGACGCCTTCGTTGGCGCAATCACGGCGGCATTGGAACGCACGGGCCTGCGCGAAAACACTCTCCTTATTTTCACCTCTGACAACGGCGCGCTGTATCATTGGTGGAAACCGGAAGAGGCCGATGACCGCAAGCATTACAAAGTGCGCAGCCGTGCTGCCCAGGTAAAAGAGTTCGGCCATCAGGGCAATGCCCATCTGCGCGGAACCAAGGCAGACATCTGGGAAGGCGGACATCGGGTCCCGTTCATCGCCCGTTGGCCCAGTCATACACCCGCGGGTTCCGTCTGCAACGAACTCGTCGAACTTACCGACCTTTTATCAACCTGCGCTGCCATCGCAGGAGTCTCGGTTCCCAACAATGCCGGGGAAGACAGCCGCAATATCCTGCCTTTGCTTCGTGGCGAAACCGAACCCGTACGGGACTATGCAATTCATCATTCACTTTGGGGCGTTTTTGGAATCCGACAGGGTGACTGGAAAATGATTCCCCATCGTGGTTCGGGTGGATTCACCTTCCCGCGAAAAATTGATTCCGCGAAAGACGGAGGACCACCCGGGCAGCTTTACAACATTCGATCGGATCCTTCAGAAACCAAAAACGTTTGGACCAAGCATCCGGCGGTCGTAAAACGCTTGCAGGCTCTCCTGCTCAAGGTGCAAGGCCCCGACGCCGCCGGTGCCATAAAACGTGAGTGACAGTTGGCCTACCGAGACATCTCCACCAGGAGTCGAACCGACGCCACACACCCACTGCCATCCGGACGATTCTCAAGCGTCAGGCTTCCGTCGTGGGCATCGATGATCTGCCGACTCAGTGCGAGTCCGATACCCGTCCCCTTCGGCTTGGTGGTGAAGAACGGCACAAAGAGATTGGCGGTGTTCGCCAGTCCGGGGCCGTTGTCGACGATACGAAGTTCGAACGAACCACCCATCGTCCGCACCTCAATCGAAACCTGGGGATCCCGTTCTTCCTCGACCGCATCGACAGCGTTGCGAACCAGATTGATCAATACCTGCTCCAACTGATCCCCATCAACTTGCAGCACCGCATTGCCGGCTGATTTCACCACCACAGCCAAACGTGTTTCGAGCCGAACCACACGATCGATCAGGTCGATGATTTTCACCGGCTTTTTCTGTGGCTTGGGCAGTTTTGCCAGTCGGGCATAGTTACCCAGAAAGCGATCAAGTGACTCCGCGCGACTCGCCACCACGCTCAAACCGCTGGCCAAATCATCGTGCAAATCTTCCGGTGCCGGATCCTGGTTGAGCAAATTGCACAGACTCCCGGCGATCGATTTGATCGGAGCCAACGAGTTGTTCAACTCATGACCAAAGACCCGCACCAGACGCTGCCACGCAACGCGTTCCTCTTCGCGCAACTCACGGCTCAAATCCGAGATCACCAACAGATCATGGGGCTGGCCTTTTTCACGGATGGTGGAATGGCTGATCCGCCAGCGTCCGGCCCCGCCGGGAAAGGTCTGCTGAACCGTGCGTGTCTCCTCGCCATTGAGAAACGGGGCGAGGTCCAAAGCCTCTGCTCCATTGCCGAGCAGCCGTTTCATCGGCTTGTTGAGCAGTCGTTCACCAGAACGGTTCACGAGGCGCAGCTTCCGTTCGCGATCGAAGGTAAAGACCGCCACATCGATTTCGGTCATTACCGTCAGGAGCAGAGCGGTCGCCTCACGCGCTCCAAGGCGTTGCTCGCGCATGGTCTCAATCAGCGAGTTCGCCTCGGCCAAAACCAGGCCCATCGCATCGCCACCATCGCCGCCACGGGCGTTGATCGAATAGTCCCCCTCCCGCAGTCCCGCGAGCAGATTGGAAAGCGTCTGCAAGGGACGGCTTATCTGTCGGCGCAGCAGAACCTGGAAGATCCCTGGAACCACGACGATGACGGCGGTCAGCAGGTATTGGACCCAAGGTGCCAATTCACTACTCCAAACAAACCAGAGCGCGATGCCACCGGAAGGTAACAACACCAGCAGGGTAAGGAGCAGTATGCGGCGTTCGTAATTGATAAGCCGGTGAGCGGGTATTGATTAGAGACCGTATTTCTCGAGCCGCCGATAGAATGCGCTCCGACTCAACCCGAGCGTCTTGGCGGCCTGATTCGAGTTGCCTTCACAACGCGCCAGAGCCTTGCGCAACATCAGCTTCTCGACCTCGTCGAGTGTCATTTCATCCACCCTCACCGCAGCCGCGGCGGTGGTGGTCGTGGTGGTGGAGACCAAACCCAGATCCGCAGGCTGGATCTTATTCGAACGCGCCATCAAAACGGCACGTTCGATCACATGGTTCAACTCCCGCACATTGCCCGGCCAATCGTGCGCGGCGAGCGCCGACAAGGCCGCGCTGGAGATGCGGATCACCTCCATCCGTTGCCGCTGCTGCAGCTGCGCCAGAAAGTGATTTGCGAGAATTGGAAGATCTTCGCCCCGCTCGCGCAAAGGCGGCAGACGCAGTTCGATCGTGTTGAGCCGAAACAACAGATCCTGACGGAAGCCACCCGATGCGACGAGCTGGTTCAGGTCGGCATTGGTAGCCGCCAGCAGCCGGGCATCGACGCGGCGCGTGCGAGAGGAGCCGACACGTTCAAACTCACCGGACTCGATCACGCGCAGCAGACGCGTCTGTTGATTTGGTGTCAGGTTGGCAATCTCATCAAGGAAAAGCGTTCCCCCATCCGCGAGTTCGAAACGACCGACCCGATCAGTCTTGGCATCGGTAAAGGCACCTTTGACATGACCGAAGAGTTCGCTCTCAAAAATGCTCTCGGAAAGCCCCCCCATGTTCACGGTGATCAACGGCTTGGCCGCGCGATCGGAAAGCTCGTGAATCGCCCGCGCTGCCACGCCTTTCCCGCAGCCGTTCTCACCAGTGATCAGAACTGCTGACGGAGACGGCGCTACTCGGCCAATCATCTCCACGACCGGCCGCATCGCGGCCGATTCGGCAATCATCGCAGTGGCACCACTGTTCCGGAGAAGCTGATTTTCAGCTGCCAGCCGAACGCCTTGCCGCAACGCCCGCCTCAGTTCGATCTGGGTCCGTATGGTCGCCACCAGACGTTCGTTGTTCCAGGGTTTCTGGACAAAATCCTTGGCCCCTCGACGCATGGCTTCCACGGCCAGCTCGATACTGCTCCAGGCCGTCATGACGATCACTGGAATCGTGTCATCGAATTGTTGGATGCGGGTGAGCAAATCCAAACCCTCATCACCGGAAGTCGTGTCGCGGGTATAATTCAAGTCGATCAGAACGACGTCGAATTCCTGTTGATTCAAGATCTCGATCACCTGCCGCGGTGCGTTGACCGCCGTCGAGCGAATGCCCTCCCCTTTGAATAGCAGACGCAGCGCTACGAGAACATCTGCCTGATCATCGGCGATGAGTATATTCGGCGAGCTACCTGACTTTTGGGATTCCGGTTTCAAACGCGCCCAAAGAATCATTCGCGCTCTGGCAAGTCAACGCGTACGCGTTTCAACGTCCCGTGTGCTCTGGCCTGTGAGTTGAGCGGTATTCCCCAACCAACGCGCACGGGACCGGGGAATTGTTCCCGCTCGACGTGGGACGGGTCGCCCAATTCATCCAGATATTAAGATTTCACGGCGTATATCCCTGGCACGGAATCAGCTATCGAACTTCAGCCCAGACGCAACATTGCCATGTGCACCCAACCTTCATTTCACCAACCCATCCCCACCGCTAGTCCGGCAACTTTCTCCGCGACCCGGAACTACAGGATTCAGTGTAAGGTTATTTTTAAACCTTTATGACTTAAGCCAATCCGCAGCGGATGTTTAACTCTCAGCTGCCAAACAAATCAACCACACCCCGACATGAAAACCGACAATCCAGTCCCCTCCCGATCCCAGCGCGCGTTCACCTCCATCGTCGCGCTCTCCCTGGCACTTGCATCCACAAGTGTGCCGGCGGCGGATGCAATTGATCCAAACAACAGCGCCCCTGCAACCGGCGACTCGGTGAATACCTCCGCCATTTTTGGCAGCGCCACCGGCCAGCCGAACGACACTACACTTCCGTTGGTTTTCCTTTTTGACGCCGATCCGAGGGCGGCTGAGGAAGGCCCTGATCGCGCATCATTGCTCCTGATTCGCGGAGGAGACATTTCGCAAAGTCTTACCGTCCGCTACTCAATCGGTGGCACAGCGCAGAACGAGATTGATTACCAACCCCTCCTGGGTTCGGTGACCATTCCCGCCGGAGCGTTCACCGCACCGATTGTGATCACTCCCATCGATGACAATGCCGGTGAAGACCGCGAGACCGTCGTCATCGCACTCGCCCAACCCAACGCAAACGCCGACAGCTATCGGATCCGTTGGCCGGGCCGCGCGACCGCCACGATCAGCGACAATGATGGTGGCGTGCCCTCCCCTCCGATCGTGAATCTCTTCAACCCGCCGGATGGCGCAAAGTTCAGAGGGCCGCTCGAACTTCACCTCTTCGCCCAGGCGGACGACCGGGACGGATTCGTGACCGCCGTCCAGTTCTTCGCCAATGAGCAGAGACTGGGCGGGGTGAGCAATTTCATCTTCCACCCGATTCCTACGACCGCCGGCACCGCCGGAGGACAATCCGGAGTTGAACTCGATGTCAATAATCTGCCGGTCGGGACGACGCTGATCGATCCAAACGGTGGATCCACGGCTGGAACGCCCCCCGGGATACTGCCACCGATCTTTCCATTCACGCTGACTTGGAAAAACGCCGCTCCCGGAACGTATGCCCTGCGCGCCGTGGCAACGGACAACAGCGGGCTCAGCACCACGTCCGCGGTGGCCAATATCACGATCGAACAGGACGTTTCACAGCCCATCGTAAACGTGTTCGTCCGCGACGCCACCGCCTCGGAATCAACCCGCACCGGTGCGGTCAACACCGCCAGTTTCGTGCTGTATCGCAGCGGCTCGGTCGTGGCGGATCTCAATGTTCAATTCAGCCTGAGTGGCAGCGCAGTTGCCGGCACTGATTACGAACAGTTGCCCACCTCCGCCATCATCCCCGCAGGGGTGCGCGAAGTTCCGATCGCGCTGGTGCCAATCGATGACAACGAAGTGGAACCCACCGAATCAATCGTCTTGGAACTGCAGCCGATTGCCTGCATCAGGATCTTTCCGCCCCCGGCCGATTGCTATGAACTCGGCCGCAGCCGCGTTGCCCGGGCGCGCCTGCTGGACAACGACCGCGTCGCGACCAATCAACCTCCGTCCGTCGCCATCTTTACCCCGGGTGATGGTTGCGTGCACGTGGCTCCGGAGAGGCTGTTCGTGGCCGCGTCAGCGTGGGATCTCGATGGCTCGGTTCGGTCCGTCGAGTTTTTCGATGGCGACACCAGTTTGGGACTCGTCTCCAACAACACGCTCCAGCTCGATACGACGGCAGCGCTCAGTTTCCTCCCGCCGTGGAGCCTGGGTTGGTCGAACATCACCTGCGGCGAACATGTGCTCACCGCGAAGGCGATCGACAACGAGGGAGCTGAAACAATCTCGCGGCCCGTCTCGGTTCGGATTGTCGAAAGCAACACCCTGCCGGTGGTCACCATTCGCGCCGTGGACGCCGAAGCAGCTGAACCCAACCCGAACCCGCCCGGTGCCGGAGTTCCTTCCGTCCTGAACACCGCCACCTTCCGCGTTCATCGCACCGGTCCCACCCACGACGACCTGTTTGTGATCTATCGCACCGATGGACGCGCCCGTGCTGGCGTGGACTACACGCTTCCCGGCGGTGGAGTCACAATTACCGCGGGCCATTCCGAAGCTGAGATTGAGCTCATCCCGCTGGATGATGCCATTCCGGAAGGGCCTGAGAACGTCATCATCGCCCTCACGAGCACCGACATCTTCCTCGGTACCGGTGGCGGAGCTTTTGGCGCACCCTTGCCTCCCACAGCCTATCGGATCGGCCAACCCGGCAGTGCCGAGATTGTCATCCGGGACAACGATGGCACGGCCTCGAACTCACCACCGAATGTCGATATTGCCCGTCCGCTCACCCGATCGGTTCACGATCGCGATCGGCCGATTGCGGTGGAGGCACTCAGTTTTGACCGGGACGGTTTCGTTCCGCAGGCCAAACTGTTCGCCAATGGAACTCTCATTCAGGAAGTGAACATAGCGTTCCTCCTCCCGCCCCCTCCGGGAAGCCCGCATGCGTTCTCCTTCATCTGGTCCAACGCGCCCGCCGGGCATCATGAGCTGACTGTTCGCGTGACGGACGACGACGGTGCTCACGGGGTGAGCGCCTCCGTTCACATCACCGTGATTGAACAGACTGAACAAACCGTCGTCGGCGTGCGCACGGTCGATCCGTCCGCCTCGGAAGGCGGCTCAACCGTGACCGGAGCGATCAACAGCGAACTGAACACCGCGACCTTTGAGCTTACTCGCAAGGGCAACACCGACCGCGCGCTGACCGTATTCTACCGAATGCGCGGCAGCGCCACCATGGGAGCCGACTACCAGAACCTTCCCGGCGAGATTCAGTTCCAGCCTCATCAGACAACCCGCCGCATCGTCATCGTGCCGCATGACGACGATCGGGTGGAACCCACCGAATCCGTCTATATCGAGATCCTGCCACCCCTCTGCCTGGCGATCTTTCCGCCCACGCCGGACTGCTACCGAATCGACCAAAGGGGAAGCGCCAGCGCCTCGATCCGCGACAACGACGAGAGCCGCAACCGCGCACCACGCGTGGTCGTGACCAACCCTGAACGAGGGCAACGACTGAGCGCGCCGGCGGATATCAGAATCGAGGTCGCGACGCGGGACAGTGACGGCTATGTGAGCCAGATGGAGTTCTTCGCCGGAGATCACAAACTCGGCGACACTGTCGTGCATTTCTTCGAAACGCCGCCCCCCAATCAGCGCCAGGTATTCACGCTGGGCTGGACGAACGTGACCCCGGGTGAATATGCGATTCATGCCCGCGCCACCGACAATCTGGGCGCGGTCGGAACTTCCGATCCCGTGAGCGTGCTGGTTCGGGAAACCAACGCAGTTCCCATTGTAAACATCCACACCCGCGACGGTCGTGCCTCCGAAGCATCTGGAACCGCGGGTCACGTGAACCCGGCGGTGCTGGTTTTGACCCGCTCCGGCAACACCAACCAAGATCTGACAATCTTCCTCGAAATCGGAGGCCTCGCCCTAAATGGAATCGACTATCGGACCATCGCGTCGCCAATCATCTTCCCAGCCGGCGACCGGACGCTGCCGATTGAGATCATCCCGATTGATGACAGCGTGCCAGAGCGCCGGGAATCAGTCGTCATCGGATTACTCCAACCGGTCACCACAATTCCGCACAACTACGAAATCGGACCGCGTCGCAAAGCGGCGGCGGTGATCATTGACAACGATCGCGAGGGACCCCCCATCGATCCGACCACCACCACCGGCAGCGCGCTGGATGATGGCAGCGTTCACGTAACCTTGGTCGGAGTCGCCGGTCAGGAAGTCGTGATCGAAGTTTCGGACAACATGATCGACTGGTTCGAACTCATCCGCACCACCGTAGCCGACGGCACAATCGATTTCGTCGATCCCGAAGCCCTGCTCAAGCGCGCCAACTTCTATCGGATCATCCCCGTGGAAGCGTTGACCACCGCCGTGGAAGCACAGCGGCATTTCTAAAATCCAGCAACCAAGACCAACCAACCAAGCAGGCGTGGGGCACCCCGCGCCTGTTTTTTGCGTCTCTTCGAAGTATTCGGTGAAACGTCAAACGGAGGAACCTTGGATGCGAGCCGCTTCAGAGCCCCGCCTGCGCCTGCGATCGGATGCGTTCGGACATCGAGAACAATCCGTTGCGTCGACTCGTGCTCAGATGATTTGCCAGATCCAACTGCTCCAACGCCGCCTTCACATCCACTGCGAGAATCTCCTCCGCCGTATGATTGGAGTAGAGCGAAAGCAACACCGTCACCAAACCTTTCACGATCGCCGAATCACTGTCCCCCTGAAAAAGAAACCGCTGCTCGTCATCCAGCGCATAGATGAGCCACACGCGCGAGGTGCAACCTTGCACGCGATTCACCTCGGTCTTGTCCGCTTCCGGAAACGCCGCAAGTTTCTTACCGATATCGATCAGATACCGGTAACGATCTTCCCAATCATCAAAGACCTCAAAGGCCGTCGTGATCCTTTCAAATGTCGGCAGCGCCGCGGCTGTCCTTGAACTCATGGACAAACAATTAACGCCTACGCGGGATCGGGCAAATCAATTTCCAAAACTCGCGCCCGAAGTGCTACCCGCAATCTCGAATTCCCTTCGTCCCCAGATCGTCGAGACCTCTTGCACCTACCCAAGAGAAATCGTATCACCTCCCCCTCGTAACACCTTATGAAGAAGACATTTCTACTACTGTCCCTGCTGGCCTTCATCGGCAACGGCGTCGCCCAGGATCGACCGAACATTCTCTGGCTCACCAGTGAAGATAACAGCCACCACTGGGTCGGCTGCTACGGAAACAAGGACGCCCAGACGCCAAATATTGACAAGCTCGCCGCCGAAGGCGTTCGCTACCGCTTCGCCTACGCCAACGCTCCCGTCTGCGCCGTGGTCCGTTTCACCCTGATCACCGGGAGATACGCGTGCAGCATGGGCACCCAGAACATGCGCAGCCGGTATCCGATCCCGGATAGATTCAAGACCTACCCCTCCTATCTGCGCGCCGCCGGTTACTACTGCGTCAACCGATCGAAAACCGACTACAACTTCAAGACGGACGATCGCAGTCATTGGGACGAATCCGGCGGCAAGGCCCACTGGAGCAATCGCCCGGATGGCAAACCCTTCTTCGCCGTCTTCAACACCACGATCAGTCACGAAAGCAGCCTCTTCGCCAAGAAGATCGCAGCCAATCGCAAGCGCGGCATCATCCCCAAAAAACCGACCCGCGATCCGGCTGCGGTCGTATTGCCGCCTTACATGCCGGACACTCCCGAGATCCGCCAGGACTGGGTCACCTACATGGACACCATGACCGCGATGGACAAACAGATCGGCGATTGGATCAAGGAATTGGCCGACGCCGGCGAACTGGAGAATACGATCATCATCCACTACTCCGATCACGGCGGCATCCTTCCGCGTGGCAAACGCTACATCTACGACACCGGCACGCACGTCCCGATGATCGTCCGCTACCCGAAGAAGTGGGAACACCTCGCCCCCGGCAAAGCGGGCACCACCAGCGACCGCCCCGTCAGTTTCATCGATCTGCCACCGACCGCCCTGAGCCTCGCCGGCATCAAACCTCCCAAACAGATGCAGGGCCGTCCGTTCCTCGGTGAACACAAGCGGGAAGCCGAACCTTACGTCTTCCTCTTCGGCCAACGCTTCGACGCCCGCATGCTTCGCAACGTCCGTGCCGTCACCGACGGACGCTTCCGTTACATCCGGAACTTTCACCCGCATCGCCATCGCGGCATCCTCGCCGGCTATCCACATGGTCAGGTTGGCTGGCAATCCTTCTACGCCCTGCAACAGGCTGGCAAGACTTCGAAAGAGCAGTCCTCGTTCTGGAACATCCCGCAACCCACTGAGGAACTTTACGACACGCAGGCCGATCCCTGGGAAGTGAAGAACCTCGCCCAGGATCCGAAGCACCGGAAGACCTTGAGCAAGATGCGGCAAGCCACGCTTAAGAAGATGCGCGAGATCCGCGACACCGGCCTCGTCCCGGAATCGATGTACAACGAACTGTCCGCCAAGGGCACCATCTACGATTACGTTCACGACCAGAAGTTCCCCTACAACGACGTGCTCCAGATCGCGTTGACCGCCGGTGACGGCAAACGCAAGGACTTCGCCAAGCTTCAGCAGGCCATGGCGAGCGAGCATCCCGTCATCCGCTACTGGGGAGCCCTCGGCTGCACCGTCCGCGGCCAAGGCGCAAAACCCGCAGCTGCTCTATTGAAGAAACTTCAACAGGATCCGGTTCCTGCCGTGCGCATCGCAGCCTCCGAGGCACTCGCGGCACAGGGAGACAAAGCCGCCGCCATCAAGGGCCTGAGCACAATCCTGAGTGAGACCGAAGATGACATGATCGCACTCGAAGCCATGAACATCGCTGCCGCTCTCGGTATCACTGCCGACATCCCGAAAGCCGTCTTCGACCAGGCCGCCAAACTCGGCAGCTATCCGAAACGCATGGCCGAAGATTACCCACGTTGAATCAGATCAAACGCGGGACGGAATTCGAAAGAATTTCGTTCTCCATAATTCCAAATGGCGAAGTCCTCACGGATTTCGCCATTTTTCTTTTCCCGTCGCAGATCACGCTGCGGGGACGGGCTTGGCTCCGGACTGTCCACCCTTACTGGGGTAAAAACTTCTGCACCCGCTTCCCCCGGATTTCGGTGACGTATACGGCTCCGTCAGCCGCCACGGTAATCCCATGCGGCATGTTAAAATTGCCCGGCTCTGATCCGAGTTTGCCCCACTCGTGCAGAACTTCGCCCTCCAGCGTCATGATCATCACCTTGTTCGCGCGACCGTCGGCAACGAACAGTTTGTCATCAGGGGTGATGTGCAAACCGTAGGGTGCAAAGCCGCCGAACATGCGGACAAATTGCCCATCTTGAGTGAACACCTGGATACGATCGTTCTCTCGGTCCCCCACATAGACCAGTCCCTTCGAGTCGATACGAATGGCGTGGGGAAGATCGAACTCACCGATGCCGTTCCCCTTCTTCCCCCAAGCTGCCTGAAACCTCCCACTCCCATCCAATCTGACCACCCGTGAATTGCCATAGCCATCCGCGATGAACACATCACCGTTGGCTACGATCGCGACATCCGCGGGACGATCGAACAGCCGCTTGGTCTCGCCCTTGACATTCCTCTCACCCAACGTGAGTAACACCTCACCTGCCGGACCAAGTTTCACGACCGTGTGATTCTTGTTATCGGTGGTCCAGAGATTGCCCGCGCTGTCACTGCGCAACCCGTGGGTTGAATCAAACAACCCACCGCCGAACGATCGCAGATACTTGCCCGAAGAAGTGAAAACCAGGATCGGCGACCGTCCGCGATGGAACACCAAAACATTCCCCGCAAGATCCGTCGCAACTCCCGAAACCGCCTCCAGCTTCATCCCATCCGGTAATTGAGGGAAACCGGGATCCAACCGATACGCGGTCGCTGCCGAAATACTCAAGGCCCCGACAATCGAGACGAGCATCGCCACAAAGACAGGGAGTGAATTCCGATTCATGGACAACCGGTATCCTTTTCCAGCAACGATGTCGAACGCCCGTTCGAACCTATCTGATTGATCGAAGACTCCGCTTGGGCTCACAATGGCTTGTCCGGTGGAAACAGTCGTTCATGTTTCTTCCCTTCAACGTCGGTGATCCAGATCCCCCTCTTGCGATAGTAGATGATCTGATCTCCGTAAAAGAACGGATCGGTCACACGCACATCATCTGTTGCTGGGGCACGATCTCGCGGTACACCCCGTCGCTCAGGTCCGCAACTTGCACGGAATCGTTTTCCCCAGACCGAACAATGTGGGTCAATGCGTCGTTGGCATAGCAGTCAGAAAAAATCGGAAGAACGATGGATTTCGACAGTAGCCTCAATTCACCGGAACGGTGATCAACCCTCGCCAGCCAGGTCGGGTGCATTTTGAACGCGCTCTCATCTTCGACCGGTGGCAACTCCTTGAAATTTTCCGTCTCATCGCGAAATTGCACGTTCTCAAACTCACATGGCTGATCCTCGAATAGACACAGCCTCGGTCCAGAAGGAGTAACGAGGACCCTAGAGTGTGCGCCGGATATCCGACCGGAAATACCGTTCGTCTTCTTGAAGTTTCGTATCGTCTGCTGGGATAGAAAGGGCGCGCGTTCTCCTGTCATCACATCCATTGTGATGATACTGCCATCACTATCGGGTGCGAACACATTGCTCTCGTCTTGCCACGCCCGCAAGAGTGAACCGGTCGTAAGAAACCGACGATGGGTTCCATTGGCGATATCCACGATCTCATAACTATTCTCGTCATTGGCGCTCCCAAGCGGCGGTTCGTATCCAATAGGAAACACCCGTCGGCAATATCGCTGATGCTGCGGTGTGGGAGCCCCAAATCCAGATCTGCCTTGCGGTTGATGAAGCGTGGCCAAGAATTTCGCCTCAGGATTTGGACAAGTATCGGAAAGCCAGAGATCTTCACCCACAAAATACGTCATTGGACAGGGATCCCATGGAATTGGAATTCCCAGAGAGAATCGCGTATCCGCGCCGGAAAAACTGAAACTCGAAAGCCTGGGATGGCGTCCGGTTATGAATCCCCAAACCTTTGCCAACCGGCCAGGAATATACGTTTGTCGAGTGACGCAAAGGAATCGATTCTCGGCCGGGCTGGTGATTGGGGATGCATCGTGCAGTCTGCCGACAACTGTCCGAGTTTTCAGATCGAACAACAAGTCGTGCCGACTGGGTGGTTTCCCCATCGAGCCACTGATCCACAACCGATCACCGAACACCTGGGTTCCAAAGAACGAACCATAGCCATACGATACGTGTTCTACAGGAGTGTCCGATTCCCAACGGTAATCTGGATCGAATCGCGGGCGAGCAGCGTTGGATGGGCGGCGCCCGGCGAGCAGCGAAGACAGAATTGCCAGCCCGATTGACACAACACCCATCACCAAAACCCATTTTACGAATCTGCGGGGACCGTGGTGTCGGGTTGGGTTTGGCGGGGTCGGGGCTTCCATGTGCTGAAGACTTCGAACAACGCGGGGAGCTTTGGTTCAATCTGGACGCGCTTTTTCAGCAAGGCACACGTCCACGCTCGAAGAGTCGGTTGGAATTTACCGCAAAGATCCGCATGAACGCAGAGACGGATCTTCCAAAAAGGTAGAGCCAATTCTACCCTTCTTTGTGATCTCTGCGCTCTTTGCGGTTAACTGAAAGCCGCCTGCGGATTTACTTCCCCCGTGGCGCTCCCGAACACAATTAGCGATCAGAAGCCCGATATCTCACGAATCGCGAGCTTACTATCCCCCACCAGCAGTCTGCTATCGGCGGAGAAACAGAGGCTGTAAACCGGAGTTTCCATCGTGCCAGCCAAGGACTTCCACCGGTTGTCGACAGTGGATAGCTGATAAAGCGTACCTGTCGCATCACCGGCGACCAGGTGTCCATCGCTGCCACCCCATGCGAGCGAACGGATGTAAGTATTCAATCCCCATGAAGTCTCCGACGTTTTGGACCGGATACCGGTGTAGGTGCGAACCAGGCGGCCTTCGAGATTGTGAATGCGGACTTTCCCATCGCGGGCTCCAGAGGCGATGAGCGATGAGTCAGGTGAGAAGGTCAGGCAATCGATCTTGTCGCTGTGGTCCTGCAGCGGGATCGGTTTCGTGCGCCCGTCAAGCGGAAGCAACATGACCAGTGCGTCGAGTCCCGCAGAGGCCAAATGATCGCCCTTTGTGGAGAAGGCCACGGCACGCGCCGCAGCAGTGTGGTGATAGCGTTCAACCAATGTGTCTTTGCCAAGCGACGGAAACTTGAGCGTCAGAATACGGCCATCGGCACAGGCAACCGCGGCGAGGTTCTGCGAGGAGTGAAGCGCCACATCGTAAACGAGATCCTTCGCGACCGGAAGCGACCGAAAACCTCGTCCGTCCAGGTCACAGACGCCGATCACGCCTGATACGCCGGGTTCACCACCTCCGAGCAGTAGCTTTCCTCCGAACACGGCAAGCGACATGACACGGAAGGGCGGGCGGAAGATCTGTGAGAGTTCCGTTCCCACACCTTCGTAAACCCCGCCCTGCGAAACTGAGAAGATGCGGCCTCCGAGCGTGGCGACATCGGTCACGGGACCCAGATGTCCGTCAGCCGCCGTAATTGAAATCGGCGAGGACCCAATCCCGATCAACACGGCAGCGAGCACCCACTGCTTGCGCAATAGCAAAGCCATACCGCTACACCAAAAGTTCGCGGATGAGGTTCATCGAGCCTTCCACGATCGGGATCGGGCGGCCGGAGGCGGTGTGGAGCTTGCGTTCGGTATCCGCTCCGAGGGCAGAGAGGACGGTGTAGAACAGATCGGCTGGGGAAACGGGATACTCGCTGGGCGCTTCGCCCTTGGCATCCGTCTTCCCAATGACGGTCCCGGGTCGGATACCGGCGCCGAACAACAGCACCGAACTGGCGCGGGACCAGTGATCGCGACCGCCACTGGCATTCACCCGCGGTGTGCGACCGAACTCGCTCGCGACCATGACGAGCGTATTCTCGAGCATGCCACGTCGATCGAGGTCTTCATGCAGTGCGGACACGGACTGATCGAGGGCTTCCAGTTTTGGCGGAAAGCCATAGGTCATTGCATTCACAATGTTCTGATGATGATCCCAGCCCTTGGACCGAACAAAGACGGTTCGCACCCCACCCTGTACCAGGCGGCGGGCAAGGAGACATGAGGAACCGAGTTCGTGCCGGCCATAACTCTTGCGCACGCTGTCCTGCTCCTTTGAAATATCGAACATGGCCCGCATTTCTGGGTCGAGGGAAAGATACTGCGCCTGATTCAGAAACTGATCGCGGGCAAGTTCGGTGTCCGATCGTGGTTTACCATCGAGCCGATCCACGACCTTGAGCAGGTCGATCGCCTGCTTCATTTCCGGAATGGGTTCCAGATCCCGCACCTTGAAATTCTTCACACCCGGGCTACCGCCAATTTCGAAGGGACCGTGCGCCAAGGGCAGGAATCCCTGATTGGCGTAGTAGTGGGCATCGGGAATGGCGACGTAGGGAGGAACCGGACGGTCGAGCTTGATCCCGTCCTGTCCGAAGATCGAACCGAAGGACGGATAACGCAGAACGGGATTAGGCCGGCGACCGGTGAGCATGTAACACGAGCCGCGATCATGATTCCCCTCGGGACTCGTGACGGATCGCACCAGGCTGAGCTGCTTCATCCGCTTGGAAAGGCGTGGCAGGTGTTCGCTCATGAACACGCCTTCGAGACTCGATTCCTTCGCGAGCAGATCGCCACGTATGTTGGGCGGCGCTTCGGGTTTGCCGTCGAAGGTGTCGATGTGCGACATGCCGCCATCGAGCCAGACAACGATCAGCGAGCGTTTGCTGTTGCGCAGCAGGGACTCACCGGACAGCAGTCCGGGAAGGAAGGGCAGCGCGCCCATCGTGGGCAGGAAGGTTCTTCGATTCATGGCGACAGGGTATTGACGGTTAACGTAGCGATCCGAATTCACGCCCGGCCAGAAGCGCGAAGGCGAGGTCTTTGGGGGCCCGACGGGATTGGCCGGCGCGCTGCAACAGGGGCAGAAAGGCATCACGCTCCTCGGGACGGGGATCACGGGCGAGGATCAGTCGGAACAATTCCTGCAACTGGGCGGCAGGGTCGGGTTGAAAATCGAGAATGGCGTCAACCTGATTACCCGGCGTTTTCAGGCCGCTCTGAATGAGCCCGCTGTTCATGATGTAGAGTTGCTGCGCGAGCGGGGAGTCAGGGGGCGCGGGACGGTCGATGGCAACCCCCAACACAAACTCCACGGCTTTCTTGAACTGCGAGGGAGTCAACGGACGGGCGCCACGTCGCGCAAGGTATTGAAGTTCAGGGTCACCGGAAACCCGATCTTCATCCGGTGGACTGCTCGCAATCGCGTATAACTCGGAGGTGGCGATGAAGCGAACCAGTTTCCGAAAGTCAGCGCCGTTCTCGCGGAACTGTTCTACCAAGAGATCCAAGATCGGTTCGTGAACCGCGGGATTGGTCAACCGATGATCATCCGGCAGATCGACCAGAGGTTTACCCACCAGTTTGCCCAGGATGCGGTTCACCATATTCCGCGCGAACTGATCATTGCCGCTGTCCAGGATGAACCATGCCAATGCCTCGGCGGGTTCCATCCCCCCGGGAGGCAGATGATTTGCAAGCGGGAGCAGTTGCGGCTGAACGGCTTGGCCGGATTCCGGAAGGAAGAACTTACCCGCCATCATCCCGCCTCCGGGAGCCGGACGCCGATCGCTGAAGTAGGCGGAGAATCCAAGATGTTCGGCATTGGTCCAACGGTCCAAAGGATGGTTGTGGCAACGAGCGCAACCAATCCGCATTCCCAGCATGGTGCGTCCGATGTATTCCGCGCGATCACGGGGATCCGCAAAGTGCTTCCACGCCGTCTGGCCCAGTGGCTCCGTCAGAATCTTGCGGGTCAGTTTGCGCACCGACTGCTTCCCGCTGATCGAAGCATGCACCATTGTCCGGAGCTGCTCATTGCGCCCGCCCCCATTCCGCGGATCCTTTCCGGCTTCCGGGATTTCAAAAAATTCACCGAAGTGGCGGGCGAAGACGCGATCAAATTCGGATGTGCCGATCAATCGCTCAACGGTTGCCGCCACCCGCTCATCTGCGGGCAACTTTTCAAACTTACCCAGTTCGTAGGGACTGGGAGGTCGACCGGTCAGATCGATGTAGAGCCGCCGGACAAGGATGTCCGCGTTCGCATGACGCGCCGGTTTTAGACCCAACTCTCGTAGACGCGTCTGCCAGACTCGATCGAGCGCATGCTTTGACGCAACTGCCTTGGCCGGCTTGCCGAAGCGCTGACGAACCGGGTATCGCGCATTGAACTTTCCATAGCGGGCCAGCAGCCAAGACTCACCCGGTCCCACCATCTCAACCTGCCCCAGCGGATCAATGGTCGCGACCTGTTCGTTACTCGAATTCAGGACCGCGAGATTCGTGACGTCCCGCTCGATCGTTTTCCCATCCTGTTCAAAGCTGGCGAAAACCGAGACGCCATCTTTGCCAGGACGAACTTCAACTCCAGTCAGCGTCGAAGTGAGCCCGGTTTGGAATGGTGCACCCCGTTTGATCCAGGCGATCAGTTCCGCGTAGGCGAAACCACCTTTGCGCAACAGACGACCACCCTTGTGCTTGACGCCTTGGCGCGTGGGCTTACGGAGAATAAGACTGTTTCCCGGGTCGGCAAAGTCCAGGCGACGGCCGCCGAGTTCCTGCGCGATCGCTTCAAAATCTAGCCGCGGACTATCGGCGAACAACGACAGCTTGAACCCGCCCTGCCCCGTCGCGCCGCCGTGACATTCGGCAGCGGAACATCCGACTTTCGCGAGGATCGGCGAGATCCGATGCGCGAAATCGAACGATTCTTCCGGGGCGTTTTTCGATGCACCGAGCATCGGTGCGGCCACCAGCAAGAAAGTCAGATTGAGAAGTTGTCGTCGCATGGTTCTACCTGGATTGGTCCGTCAGAAACCGGGTGGCAAACCCGCGCGCGTTGGCATTGCCATACCGGTCGGCGGCGAGCAGAAACTGAAACATCGCGATGGCTTCCTTTCGGAGTTCGGCTGATTCGGCGCTGCGCTTCTTGATGTCCTGAAAAATCTCAGCGTTGATCTCCGGAGTATTCGTCTGCCGGATGAACGAGCGCATCAGTTGGTTGAACTGCGGATCAGTGGGCGGTTTCCCTTTCGGCTTTTCAACCACGGTCGCTTTGCCAGCTGGGCGTCGTTGGGGGCGGGACGTCGGTCGCCCCCTGCCCTGCTTGCCATTGGATGACATGGCCGGACCGCGCATCGACTGTTGAATCTGCGAGGTCTTCATCGTCGTATAGCGCAGGCGACCGGACTTCGCAGCGTTGAGCCGGGTCTGCAGGTGAAACAGCTCCTCGGCCTGCCGTCGCGCCATTTCACGCAGGTCTTTTGGATCTGCGGGCAATCGGCCTTTGATCACTTCCGCCAGCGCAGCTTCGGTTGTCGGAAGCGGGCCAGTCAGCTCTTCAACCACTGGCAGCATTGGATGTCCGCGGCGAAACTCACGCCCCCAGAATGCCTGGAACTGAACCGCCAGTTTTCGCAGTTGCTCTTTCCCCTTCGGCAATCGGGTATCTCGGAGTTTCCGCTGTTTCGCCAGGTCCGTCAGAGCGGGCCCGATCACTTCCGCCACCAATTTCTCGAGCAGTGGGAGATCCTGCTCACCGGTATCGGTAAAAGTGTGCGAGCTGTGAACCTTGCCGTTTCGCGTCATGACGAGGGTGAGGACCGCACGCCGATTCAGCGCAAAGTTCCCGGGGCCGTCCACGCCATCGAGACTCAGCATGATCGGATTTTCCAGCTTCAGTGCACCAAATTTTCCCGTGACAGAAAACTTGTGACCGCCGGTGGCCAACCCGTTGCGTAGCCGAATCTGATTCTCGGCGCTGGTGCGGTCGGCCGAGAGGTAAACTGTGAACGATTTGAATCCGAGGAGGGCGTTGCGTCCCGCTAGCTGATCGAGGCCCTGAATCACGGGATAGGTGTTGCGCGTCGCGGTGTGGACGAACAGGAGTGCGCCCGGGTTGTCGCCAATCTCAGCCGCCGCATCGAATTCCTTGCCTGCGAAAGCGCCGAGTCCGTCATAAACCTTCACCGGTGTCAGCGACGTGCCGGGCTTCGGACCGGAAACTATCTCGGCAGAGCGGAGCGGAGCAACCGCCGTCAGCAAGAGGAGTGAGCAAAATATCGCGACCGGCTTCATCGTTTCTTCCCCTCCGGTGCCCTACGCATTGATTTGGGCTTGGGAGCAATCTTGCCGCGGCCCTTCATGTTGGGCGAGGTACGTCTGGCGGCCGGACGCCCTCGATACTTGGGAATGCCTCGGGTGGCAACTTCGAGCTCGCGGTGAACCCGGTGAAGTTCGATCGACTGCGCCGTCACAAACTCTTTCAGAGCGGCGGCATCGGTGGGCAACTTCCTATCCACCAGTTTCAGGTAGTCCGTCGTTTCAACCGGAAGCGGGCCGGTGACCTCCTGAATCCACTTGCGAACATTCTCCCGATCTTCATCGGCGATATCGGTAAGGGCGATGGATTTGACAATCTTCCCGGCGCGGATCAAGAGGAGCGATTGCACACACTTACGGTTCAAGGCGAGATTGCCCGGGCCTTCCGCACCATCCAGACAGACGGCAATCGGATTGCGCATGCGAAGCGAACCGTTCGCAGACTTCAACCGGTTCTCCGCTGAGGTCCGATCCCCGGCGAGCAGCAGCGTGAACGACTTAAAATTCAAGATACCGTACTGCGCCGCGTAATCGTCCAGCGCACGAAGCGTCGGCAAGCCGTTGCGCGTTAGCTGGTGGATAAACAGCAACGCGCCATTGCCTTGGCCGATTTCCGCCGCCGCGTCGAACTCACGGCCGCTATAGGGTCCGCTGTTGGCATAGACCCGCACCGGCGTAAGCACCGTGCCTTCAGGCGGCCCGGTCTTCAGCTCTTGCGCGATGACATTGTTCGCCCCGAGAACCGCCAACATTAGCGATCCGATCAGAGCCAGGGATTGGGAACGGAATCGCTTCATTTCTCTCCTCGGGCGGCAAGGAATTTACGGGCGAGCTTTTGGGCGTGATCCGAACCGTAACGATCCGGATAGCTGAGCAGGAGTTGAAACATCGCGATGGCTTCCTTGTCCAAGGCGCCGCTTTCCTTCGCGCGGGCCTCAATTTTGCCGTACACCTCATCGACCATTTCATCGGGGTTGTCCTTGCGAATGTAAGACCGCAGCAATCCGTTGAGTTCCGAGTCGCTCGGAGGCCCGCCACGACGGGTAGCCTTCGATGCGCTCTCCGGTTTGGTGTTACTCGCCTTTTTTCTAGGCAAGGTCTTCGTGGCTGAAGGACGTGCTCCACGGTCCATCGAACGCCCCTTCTTCGGCTGAGTGGAACGCATGTTGCCACGCGTCTGTGGATACGCGCGGGAATTCTTGTGTTCGATCGAGGCGGCGCGGTTGGCGCGATAAAGATCAACGGCCTGTTGGGCAGCCAATCTGCGGAGCGCCGATTCATCCTTGGGGAGGGTCTTTAGGGCGAATGCCTGTAGGTCGGCGGTCTTGGTAGGGATCTCACCAATCGCACCCTCGCACGCCTTCCGCATGCGATCCATATCGTGAAGCCCGGTGTCCGTAAATCCAAACGACGAAGTGACCTTGCCCTCAGCTGCAACCACCAGCGACAGGGTACAACGACGATTCAACGCCAGATCACCTGGACCATCGAGGCCGTCCAGACTCAGCACCATGGGATGGCGCAGCCTCAAAGCACCATTGACCCGCTTCATCTGCTCCTCACCCGCCGTGCGATCCGCGCTGAGCATGACAATGAACCCCTTGAAGCCAAACAACTGCAGTTCGGTAAAGAGATTATTCACCCCGCGGATCACTGGCGCGGTGTTCCGATTGAGCACATGGATGAAAAGGAACGCGCCCGGACGATCGCCAATTTCCTTCGCGGCATTGAATGCTTCACGTCCGGCGTAGGTCCCGGAATTCGCGTAACACTGCACGCTCGAAAACTTGGAGCCAACCGGCGGACCCGACACCAGATCCTCAGCGGCTCGAGTGACGGAAACATTCAGGGCGAGGAGAACAGCGGCTAGGTGAAACGATTTCATTATCAGTGACACAGGATGATCTGACGGATCGTGGTTGTTCGGATTGGCTAACAATTACCAACTGACAACGTCGCGAAAAGGCAATTCGGCCGGGTATCACAGGATAGACGCCGGTCCCGAGCACGCGGTAACCGAACCTCGCCGGATTGATCTGTGAAATGGTAGTTTCCGCATCCGTCCCGCCCATGCC
>JBLFYM010000056.1:0-36663 GCA_047608975.1 Limisphaerales bacterium
GTACTGGTTTAGGTGGACACCAGATTCTCTTTTTTTCTTTTATCGATGTTTCAGTTTCGGGTAAAGGTTTCTTCACCCCGCCGGCCCCGACATCGGTAAGGCTCGCCGTAAGCTGACAATGCCCCGACTATTTCAGCAGGACTGTTTTGCCTTAGCAAGGCGGAGTTGATTTGACTGCGGATAGCGCGGATGCTGCTCGAATACGTCTTCTATCCGGCTACGAAAGAATCTCCCTCACCACGTGTCCGTGAACGTCGGTGAGGCGGCGATCAATTCCGTTTTGTCGAAAGGTGAGGCGTTCGTGATCGATGCCTAGCAGATGGAGAATGGTGGCGTGGAAGTCATAGCAGTAGGTCTTGCCGGTGGCGGTCTTGTATCCCCAGTCGTCGCTTTGGCCGTGGGTACTGCCGGCCTTGATGCCGGCTCCGGCCAACCAGGAAACGAAGGTTCCACCGTTGTGATCGCGTCCGTCGCCGCCTTGGGCGAAGGGCGTGCGACCGAACTCGGTGGTCCAGATGAGCAGGGTGTCTTCGAGCAGGCCCCGTGACTTGAGATCTTCGATCAGGGCTGCGATCGGCTGATCCGCACTCGCTGCAATCGGGGGCAGTTCCTTGGGGATGCTGCCGTGATTGTCCCAATTCCCTTTTGCTCCCTGCGGTCCACTCCACACCTGCACAAATCGGGTTCCGCGTTCACACAGGCGGCGGGCGAGCAGGCAACGCTTACCAAAATCCTCAGTGACCTTTTTGTCGATGCCATAGGCCTGGCGGGTGGATTCGGACTCCTTCCCGAGATCAAACGCTTCCGGGGCGGACAACTGCATCTTGGCCGCCAATTCATATGAGCGGATGCGGGATTCAAGTCGTGAATCATCACTGCGCGACGCAGCGTGCTTCCGGTTCATTTTGCGAAGCAAAGCCAGACCATCTCGATCCGCATCTCGATTCGCGAAGGTGAACTGATCATTGGCGAACAGATCTGGAACCGGGTTCTGCGATCCGGCGTTGATCACTGTCCCTTGGTGCAAGGCGGGGAGGAAACCGGCTGAAAATGGGCCGCGTTGATTGTAGGGCAGGCCCTTCGCGTCCGGTAACACGACGAACGTTGGCAGATCGTCGACGAGGTTTCCCAGCGCGTAGGATGTCCAGGCACCGAGACAGGGGAAGCCGGGCAGGAGGAAGCCCGAGTTCATCATGTAAGTGCCCGGCCCGTGCACGTTGGTTTTCGATGTCATCGCCATCAGGAACGCCATCTCGTCCACCCACTTCGCCTGGTGCGGGAAGACGCTGCTGACCCAGCGTCCGGATTGTCCATGTTGCTTGAATTCGAACGGGCTCTTCATCAAGGCCCCCGGCATGGCCGTGAAGCCCTCCGGCTTCTTCTTCGGTCCGAGGTTCTGCCCATGCAGTTTCTCTAGAGCCGGCTTGTAATCGAAGGTGTCCATCGGGCTCGCGCCGCCGGTCATGAATAACTGAATGACGCGCTTCGCTTTGGCGGGATGATGCAGCCCTCCATTGAACTCGGGTCGTGGTTTACCCGTCGCCTCCCGGGCCAAGAGCTGGGCCATCGCCAAGCCGCCCAATCCACCACCCATATTCCACAGGGCGGAACGTCGGCTCATCGGAATTGATTGATCTAGATTCGACATTCTATTCCACAAACAAGAACTCATTGCTGTTCAACAGCAGTCGGCAAAACGCGGGCAAGCCGTGCTGCCGGGTGAACGTGGTAAACTCGTTGAGTTCATCCTCAGTTGCGGCTCGTAGCCAAGCCAGTTCCACCGCTCGGGCGATCTGATCGTCGAGTTCGTTTCGCTCCTTCTGCACCCGCTGAGCAAACCATTCACTCGCCTGGAGCATAAACTGGTTGTTGAACAGTGTCAGCGACTGCAACGCGGAGACCGAAAAACCGCGCTTGGGTGCCAGCAGTCCAAGATCCGGGAAATCCATTGCCTCCATGAACGGATCCGGAATTCCACGCCAGACCACCCGGTAGATGCTCCGTCGACCTGCCGCGGGTGCGTTCCAATCGAAGGCGGCGTAGTCGAGTATGGGGGTGGCCTGAGGACCCTTCGCGGTCGTGAACTGTTCGATCCCCGGACCGCCCATGGTCAGATCCAAACGTCCGGTAATTCGCAAAACTGAATCGCGAAGCATCTCCGCATCCAATCGCTGCCGATTCATCCGCCCGAGCAGGCGGTTGCTGCTGTCTTTGGAGTTGGGTTCGGTAAGGCTCGCCTGTTGCCAGGTTTCACTCGTGAGGATCAGCCGGTGCAATTCTTTGAGTGAACCTTTCGCCTCGTCGCGAAACCAGACGGCCAGCCAGTCCAGCAGGTCTGGATGTGAAGGCTTGGTTCCCATTCGTCCAAAATCATTCGGGGTATCGGACAGGCCACTGCCAAAGTGATAGTGCCAGACGCGATTTACAATGCTCCGCCAAGTAAGCGGATTGTCGTGGTGAGCCAACCAGTCGGCCAAGGCCAACCGACGCGATGATTCCTGCTTTGGATCGGCCAGTTCGAAACGTCCGTTCAATGCCTTGATTGCCGACAAAGCGCCGGGCCCGACTTCTTGCTCAGGGCTATGGATGTCACCACGTCGAAGCAGATGGACCGGTGTGGGAGTCCGAGGCTTGCTCAGCTTTTTTGCGTGCGACCACAAAGTGGAGACTCCGTAGACCGTTGCCTTCTTAGGCAAGCTGGCCAATCCCTTGGTCGCATAGGCGCTGAGTGCCACCGCCGCGATAGCCGTTTGCTCTGGTTTCGTTCGTTGGTCCTCCGGCTTCTTCAAGCCGACAGTCGCCGCTGTGGGCAATGCCTGCACCGCACCATCAGCGTCGGTGATCGAAAGTTTGAAACGGCCAATCAAATGTTTGGGCGGGTAGAGCTGCTTGAGCGTCACCGCCAAGCGTCCTTCTGGTTTCAGATCAATCGGTTTCGCCAGCTCGAGAACGATATGATGCGATTCGTTGATCCGTGGAAAGATCGCCCAGCCCGTCTTGGGATCGCCGTCGATCGCATGCGCGGCCACCCAGTTGACCTGATCAAAATCCGCGCTGGCGCGAGCGATCTTCAGCTTCACCGGCGGATTCGAATCCTTGGGGAACCACGTCACCGCGACTTCCGCCAGATGCAGGTTGCCGTTGCCGGCTCGCCCAGGCCCGTTCTTTGGCAAACGGTCATCCCGCAATACATCCAATCGGATCGCCGTCAGTCGTCCCAGGCTTGGCTTTGACGTCACCGTGTAATTTTCCTGATCCGCGATGGTTCCACTCGCCAGGATCGATCCGTCAGCCTGCTTCGTGAGGACCGCACCACCGGAAGCGACAAATACCTCGGCGTCCAACGGCTCCCAGTTCACCGTCTCTTGCCGGCGACTCTCCTCCCATTGACGCACGATCTGCGTGTATTTTTTCGGTAGCAAAATCTCTGCGTTTCGGGCAGTGCCCGCGGCCAGTAAACTCTGAAGCTCACGGCGTCGATTGGCTATCGCTGCGGTGGTGTCGTACGGAATGTCTCCCTTTCCAACACCCGCAAACACTGCCTGCAGCGCGTAGTAGTCTTCCTGAGTGATCGGGTCGAACTTGTGCGTGTGGCAGCGGGCGCAGTTCGCCGTCGTGCTGGCAAAGGCCGCCATCATCTGGGTCACCATATCGTCGCGATCCAGGTAATCGAAAGTGACCGGCGCGGTTCCTGCCCGGCTAAGTTCCTGTGGTCCGGCCGCGATGAAGCCAAGTGCTGCGGTCAACTCCGGTTGCTCTGGATAAGCGACATCTGTCGCCAGCTGTTCGCGGATGAATCGTCCCCAGGGAACATCCGCATTCAGGCGGTCGATCACATAGTCTCGAAACCGCCAGGCGTTGGGCCGTTTCACGTCGTGTTCACAACCGTGCGAATCGGCGAAGTGAATGGTGTCCAACCAGTGCCGCGCCCACCGTTCGCCATAGCGGGGTGAGGCGAGCAATTCATCTGCCAAGTTTCTGTACGCGTTCGGATCGGAGTCGTTGGCAAATGCCGCAACCTCCTCCGGTGTTGGCAGCAGTCCATGCAGATCGAAAGAGAGTCGCCGAATGAGGGATGTTCGATCGGCTTGTGGGGCCGGTTTCAGGCCCGCTGCTTTCAGGCGCGCCTGCACAAACGCGTCGATTGGATGTCCCCCGCGGGGAGGCTTCGGCGCGACCAGTTTCTTCAGCGACCACCAATCTGTATCTGCCAATTGCTGGGTCTCGAGTTTTCGCGGATCGGGTGCCCCTTTTTTGACCCACTCCACCAAGACGGCAATCTGATCATCGGAAAGCTTCGCCTTGGGTGGCATCTGCAAATCAGGATCCGTGTAACGCACTGCGGTGATCAACCGACTCTCGCCCGGCTTGCCTGGAATGATCGTTGGCCCGCTGTCGCCGCCTTCGGCCCAACCACTTCGCGAATCCAACGTCAGCCCGCCCTTCATTTTTCCCCAGACATGCGAATGACACTTCAAGCACTTTGCTTCGAGCAAGGGTTGGACCTTGGATTGAAAGAACTTGTCACCGTCCTCATCCGCTTTGGAGCACAGAATACCGCTGATCGCAAATACGGCGATCCATGCTGATATGGGAATACGGTACACTACCAGAGTGTCAGTAGCCGGTGGCATCATTGCAATCTCCGTCTGAGGTCTGAGTGTGGCGTGATTCCAAGTGGGTGTTTTACCGTCTGAAGGGATGAGCTTGCGAGTCCGTGGCGTTGTGCCCCCAAGGGTGCCGGCTTGGTCGCCAGGAGGTGTTCGCGCAGCCGGCGCTGGCAGGAAGGCGTCGAGGCGGCCCGGGGGAACTGTTACCCTCTCTGAACGAACCCCTCAACCCCGCTGGACCCGCGAACAGATCCGGGCCGCCAGGCACGCACCTCTGTTGCCCCTCCTCCAAAGGCACCAACTCGATTTGATCGAGCTCGGAGCCGGCAACTTCGAGCCTACGGAAAACCCCGGTCTCATCATCAAGGACGCCTACTGGAACTGGCCCGAACGTGAGCTCAGCGGAAACACCATCGACTTCGCCATGCAAATCCTCGGCCTCACCTTCCACCAAGCCATGACCGAGATCTCATCTCGAATTACGATCACAGCGTGGCTATTCAGTCACAAAGTAAGACCCCAATCCGGGCATCCTCCCAAAATCCATACGACCTCACTTCGGCCAAAATTACGACGTCAATTGAGTGCGTAACACGGAGACGTGACGACCAAGGGCATGACCCCTCCAATATGTTCCAATCCGCGTGATCCGCGTGATCCGCGGTTTGAGAATGTATGTATCGCCGGTCGCTATTCTGGTAAGTGCTTCGCGTACGCACTCACGCACATGATCAGTCGTCTCGTTTCACACTCTGTATTCATCGCCGTTGTCTTGTTCACTGGTCTGGCCCAAGCCATCGCCGCCCCTCGCCCGGCAAAACCAAACATCGTTCTCATCCTGACCGACGATCTCGGTTGGCAGGATGTGAAGTGTTACGACATTGACGAGCCTTCGCCAATGGAGACGCCAAACATCGATGAGTTGGCGAAGAAGGGCGTGATGTTCTGGCAGGCCTACTCGCCCGCCCCGACCTGCGGTCCCAGCCGTTGTGCGATCATGAGTGGAACGCATCCGGCCCGCGCGCAGATGACCCACGTCTCGGGCGGCAAACCGCCGCGTCCGCATCATCGGCGGGGATGGAATTACCTGTCTCCCTGGTACTCGGCGCGGATGCCGGCGGATGAGATCACGCTGGCCAAGGCATTGAAAAGCAGCGGCTACGTGACGGGGCACAGCGGGAAGTGGCACATGTCCAAGAATCACAATTCCTTCCCCGCCGCGACCGATCAGGGGTTTGACTTTTCGCGTCACAGCCGTGGGGTTCAGGGGGGCATGCCAAACCGTCTGACCGGATTTGCCACCCGTGATCCCAAGGATCCGTTCCGGCTGGATGAAAACGGTTACCCGCTCGACCAGACGACCGAGGACGCCCTAGATTTTCTGCACAAGCACAACGATCAACCCTTCTTCCTCTACTACTCCACCTGGCTGGTGCACGGGCCGTGGCAGATGCGCAGCGAGCGGTTGCTGAACAAATACGTGGAGAAGCTCGGGGTTGAGCTTTCGGAAGAATCGCGGACAAGCTGGAAGGTCGAAGGGCAGAACAATCCGTTCTATTGCGCCATGGTTGAACTGCTCGACTACTACGTTGGAAATCTCGTGGGCTATTTGGAGAACACGGAGGACCCACGCTGGCCAGGCCACAAACTGATCGAGAACACCTACGTCATTTTCTCCTCGGACAACGGCGGCATGGAGGGCAGTCCCAATGAGGTCGCGACCGACAACTACCCGCTCGACAACGGGAAGATTTCACTGATGGAAGGCGGCACGCGTGTGCCGCTTATTGTCACTGGCGCCGGCATTCCCCAAGGCGTGCAGACGGATGTGATGGTGAACGGCCTTGATTTCTATCCGACCATCTTGTCCCTGGCTGGAGCCAAGCAACCGAACGGCAAGCATTTCGACGGCTGTGATCTGAGCGTGCTTCTCAAAAAGGACCCGACCGATGCCACCCTGATTCGTGAACCGAGCGGCGAGGTCCGGGACACGATGGTCTGGCACTTCCCGAATTCCTCGGCCCAAGAGAGCACGATCCGAGTCGGCGACTTCAAGTTGGTGCGAAACTATTACGATCAACCGGAACTGGAACTCTACCGACTCTACAAGCCGACGGAAGGTCGTCTGGTCCGGGTGGATATTGAAGAGGCCAAGAATCTGGCCGCAGCGTTGCCGGAACAGACCGCTTCGATGAATCGGAAGCTGACCCAGATCCTGACCGGCATGAACGCGAGCTATCCCTACTTCAATCCGCATTGCCCACGCCTGCCCATGCGTGTGAAAACGCCCAAAGTGCTGTCGCATCGTCAGGCGGGAGATTCGGTCGAGTTCACCTATCGCGAAAACGGAGCCAAGGTCGTCCGCGCCGAACTGATCTACACGAAGAACGGTGGTCATCGAAACGAAGAGTGGTTCCGGGCGCCCGCGCGGCTGACGACCCACGGCACTGCAATGGCCAAAATTCCAGAAGGAACCAGCCACTACCTCCTCAACCTCATCGACGCCAACAACTTCCTCGTCAGCCACCCGGACATTCCCGACGGAAGCCACATGAACAAAACCAAGGAGAGGTTCGCCCGGCACGCGATCAAGGCGGCAGCGGCCCCGCGAGAATGAAGCCCCCGGGTCGCCATTGCCTTGGAACCGGGGTTTGGCATCGAATTCCACCACCCCACACACGCCCCCGCGATATAGGATCTTACCCGGCTTGAATTATTTAAAGGGACATATGAACGGTGTGGAAAACTCGTCTCAGAAAGAGGCATGGATTTCCCTCAGGCGGGCTACAGCATTGCCCCAGAGAGCTTCGCGATAGCACCAGACCCTTAACCAGCGGATACACTTGAGGCTGCGTACGGTGAAGCGTTGGAGTGCTGTGGAGATGTAATTCCCCCCGTTTTCTTCATCCTCCTTTCGGCGTTTTGCTTTTCGCTTCCGCTCGCCTTCGTTATCCACATTTTCCTTCTCGCGGGAGATGAAATACAGCCCGGCGGTTTGTTTGACAGTGTGCCAAAACGTAAAATCGATGCCGGCTTTGTCCCATGTGATGATCACTTTGCGGCCGGTGGGTTCACCGCCTCGCAGTTCATCGGTATCCGAACGTTTGAGTGCCCGCATATCATGTTCGGCTTTCCGCGTGCCTCCCGTTTCAGCCAGCCTCAGATGACGCTGGTGGTGGTTTCTGAGATCGAGCAAGAAAAAATGCCCCCCGGCCAGTTTCCTCATTGACCCGGCGCTGCTCTTGATCTTCAGTCATTTGCCTTCACCCTTGCCCATCGACCCACTACGATCGACATAGAGATTCCTTTTGACACATGAGCGACCAACCGAACGACACCTCATCCCCGCGTGAATCATTTACCAAAGAAGTCGGGAAGGGCTTGCTCAAAGAGGGCAAGACCACGGTCAAGTGGGGGTTCTGGGGAGCGGTCGTGGGCGCGGTAGCGCTGGGGGGAGCCGGTTGGTTCAAGTTCGGCCCTAAGGTGGGGCTCATTGGCGCCGCCGTTGGCGCAGTCGTCGGGGGGATTGGAGCAGCCTGGATTTACATCACGGCAAGTAGCTTCTCCGATTGAGCACCACCGCGATGGCAGATCCTCCCCAACAACATGGACGAACCGGCATTTTGGCTGCCTTGACGAGACCAGTTAAAGGGACAGGTATATAGTTATTTCGGCCGATTTAAACCATTCCGGTAAGGTGGCGCTGGACAAGGAGACCATTCTGAAGGAGCTGGAACGTGGTGTTGCATTGAGTGCGGGGCAGGTGCTGGGTTTGCGCGTCCGATACATGTCGGATGGATTGGTGTTGGGTTCAAAGAACTACGTGAACGGGGTGTTAGCCGAACATCGGCATGGATTTGGGGAGAAGAGGAAATCGGGTGCCCGCTCCTTGCGGGGAGTCGGATGGGCCTTGGGATCACTCATGACGGCGCGTGATCTTCAGGTCGCGCCGATTTCCTGAGGCAACGGCGGCCTGAGTTGCTTGGATTGTCTTTCTTTCAAGGTCGGCTCAAGAGTGTCCCTGTGGATCGGGATGATTGGCTCGAGACACTGTGGGGGGAAGTCTTTCTGTGATTTATTCTGTGGACATCAGCTTCGCCAGTCGCTTCGGGGGCTGGCGGAGTGAAGGTGATGCGATTGAGATCGCAGCTGAACCTTACGCAACCAGACCTTTTACGAGATTGCCATGAACGTCGGTCAGGCGGTATTCGCGGCCTTGGTATTTGAAGGTGAGTTTTTCGTGATTGAGGCCGAGGAGGTGGAGGAGGGTGGCGTTGAGATCGTGGACGTGGACGGGTTTGTCGATGGGATCGAAGCCGAGGTCGCTGGTTTCGCCGTAGGTCTGGCCACCTTTGACGCCGCCGCCGGCCATCCACATGGTGTAGGCGTCTTTGTGGTGATCGCGTCCAGCGCTCTTTCCGCCCATGGCGGATCCACCTTGGCGAAGTGGAGTGCGGCCGAATTCGGAACCCCAGATGACGAGGGTGTCATCGAGCATGCCCCGCTGTTTCAAATCCTTGATCAGGGCGCTCATGCCTTGGTCGATGTCTTGGCACTTTGCTGGGAGCCGGGTGAGGATGCCGCCGTGGTGATCCCAGTCGGCGTCGTAAAGCTCAACGACGCGGACGCCGCGTTCGATGAGGCGACGGGCGAGGAGGCAATTGTTCGAGAAGGTGGCTGTGCCGGGTTTGGCTCCGTAGCTGTCGAGGGTGGCCTGGGATTCCTTCGAGATATCCATGAGCTCGGGAACGCTGGTCTGCATGCGGTAAGCCATTTCATATTGGCTGATGCGGGTCGCGATTTCCGGATCGCCGACGTCGGCGAGGGCGATTTCGTTGAGTGATTTTACGGCGTCAAAGATTTGTCGGCGGTCGGTGCCGGTCTGGCCTTTGGGATTGCTGAGAAAGAGGACTGCATCGCCTTCGGAGCGGAAGCGGATGCCTTGGTGAACGCTGGGGAGGAAGCCGTTCGACCAGAGTGAGGTGCCGGCTCCACCCATCGCTCCCGTAAGCAGGGAGACAAAGGCGGGCATGTTTTCGTTCTGCGTGCCGAGTCCGTAGCTGACCCAGGAACCGAAGCTGGGACGTCCACCACGGCCGAATCCGGAGTGGAGCATCATCTGTGCGGGAGCGTGATTGATCTCGTCCGTGTGCAGTGTCTTCACGATGGCCACGTCATCAGCGATGGAGCGCATATGGGGGAGGAGTTCCGAAATCTCCGCGCCGCTCTGACCGTAATTGTTGAATTTGAACTTGGACGCGCTGAGAGACATTTTTCCGGCGTCAATCATCGCGAAGCGGCGTCCCTTCAGGAGGCTGGTGGGGCAGGGTTTGCCGTCCCATTTGTGCAACTCAGGTTTGTTGTCGAACATGTCGAGCTGCGAGGGCGCACCGATCATGTGGAGGTAGATCACTCGCTTCGCCTTGGGAGCGAAGTGCGGTTTCAGGGCACCGAGCTTGGCCGGCGTGGTCGCAGCGTGTGAGTCGCGGTGTAGCAGACTTGATAGGGCGATTGAGCCGAGGGAGAGGCCGGAGGTCTGAAAGAATTGGCGGCGACTTGCGGTGGCGAGGTGATTTTCGAGGGTGGTCATGTTGGGGATTCCAAGCTTCAAAATCCAAAATTCAAATAAGCTTCAAGCTTCAAAATTTAATCAGAAGGTGTGGTTGCAGTAGTTTGCCGTTCTGCGCGTACCGGCGCCGACTGCTTCGCACCAAGAAAGCTCACTTCTAGCCGGTGCCTCCGATTGAGGCTTGGAGCTTGAATTTTCTTTGGATTTTGAAGCTTGGATTTTGGAGTTTTTCATCCCTTCGTGATTGTTTCGTCCAAATTTAACAGGGCCGCCGCAACGGCGTACCAGCCGACAAACTCGGCGTCGTTCATATCATCCGGCTTTTCGAATTCGCCGATGAATTCCTTGGCGGCTTTGGAATCTGCCTGGGCTGCGGACCTCTGTTCGCTGTAGAGGGTGTCGAGGGTGGCGATCTCGAGTTCTGATGGCTCGCGGGCGAGGGCGATTTTGAAGGCATGTCGGATTCGGTGGCTCAGTCGGAGGTCTGGCTCCTCTGTGACAATACGCTTGGCGAAGGCTTTGGCGGCTTCGACGTAGGCTGGATCGTTTATCAGGGTCAGCGCCTGAAGCGGGGTGTTGGAGGTGGGGCGTTGGACGCGGCAGGCCATGCGTTCGTTGGCGTCGAAGTTTACGAAGCTGGGGTAGGGGGCACCGCGTTTCCAAATGACGTAGATTCCGCGCCGATACTGCTTTTCCCCGGGGCTGACTTTGTAGGCGTAGTTGTCGCCGCCGACTTTCGACCACACGCCAGCGGGTTGGTAGGGCCTGATGGAGGGGCCGCCTTTGCCGGTGCTGAGAAGGCCGGAGATCGCGAGGGCGTTGTCGCGGATCATTTCCGCGCTCATGCGAAAGCGGGGGCCGCGAGCGAAGAGTGCGTTCTCGGGATCGGCGGCGCGTTGCTCCGGGGTGATGCGGGAGGATTGGCGGTAGGTGGCGGACATCACGATGGTCTTGAGGGTTTGCTTGATCGACCAGTTGTTCTCCGTGAAGTGGACAGCGAGCCAATCGAGGAGTTCGGGATGCGTTGGGCTGTCGCCTTTGATGCCAAAGTCTTCCGGAGTCGTGACGATGCCGCGGCCAAATATTTCCTGCCAGAATCGGTTCACTGCGGTGCGGGCAACGAGTGGATTGTCGCGATCCATGAGCCACTGGGCGAGCACGAGGCGGTTGGGGCGATCGATGGTTTCGCTCTGATAGCGATAGTGCTTTTCTTTCAGTGGGTGAAGGACGGCGGGAACGATCGGGTCAATGGGGTCGCCCTTTTGCGTGTAGACGCCGCGCTTGAACATAAACGAGGGGCGCATTTCGTTAAGTTCGCTCATGACGAGCGTCTTGGGAATTTCCAGTGCTTTCAGATATTTTTCGGCGGTAGTGAGTTGGGTGTTTAGTTTCTTGAGTTGGGAATCGCTTTCGGAACGCTGGCTCTGGAGCTTCTTAATCTGGGCCTTGGACCGCTTCTTTGCCGGAGTATTGATGATGGTAATGATTTCTCCGGAAACCGCGTCTTCGTTCGGATTGCCGGTGATCGCGGACACCCGAATACGACCGGCTTGGCGGCCTGCTCCCAATTGCTGGATGAGGCTGATACGGAATTGGGTGCCACCTTTGAAACTCTGAGGTTCGGCGAAGACCGGTTGAAACCAATGGTCTTTTCCGAACTGGGGATTGATGGCCCAGCCAGTGGTCTTGTTGTCGTCGAGAAGTCGCTGAACCTCCCAACCGCGTTGCGAGAAATCAGCAGTGATACTGGCGACTTCCACCGCGCGTGCCTTGCCTCCTGAAACCGGTGTGGCGGTGATTTTGAAGTCGTTGAGAACCGTGTTGGGGCGATTGCCGTTGCCGCGGGCGGGGCCTTTTCCGGGGAGCGAATCGTCGGCGAGGAACTCAATTTTCAATGCGGTGACCGCTTCGAGTCCGGTCGCGACGATGATTTCGTAATCTTCCTTCTCGGGGACGTTGCCGACGAAGAGCACGGATTTGTCGGCGAGTTGTTTGTAGGTGGAGCCGGCGGTCACTTCGATCTGCTTGATGTCGAGCGGATGGAGTTGTGCTTTCTGTCCGGCTTGGACCAGGAGCTGTTTCTCCCAGGTTGGATCCGGTTTGCCGAGCTGGGCACGGCGGCGTTTGATTTGCGATTTGAGGGCTTTGGTGGTTTTCGTCAGTTCATCACGCGCGGCGGAAGTTTTTGGATCGGCGAGGTCCAGGTAAGAGCCTTTGAACTTGATGGATCCGGGAGACGGGTTGGTGCGGTCGGCTTCCAGTTCGGTGTTGTTGAAGAAGGCGAACATGCCGTAGTAGTCCCGATGAGTAAAGGGATCGTATTTGTGATCGTGGCACTGGGAGCATTCCAAAGTGGAGCCGAGCCAGACGGTTCCAAGGGTGTTCACGCGATCGAAGATCTGGTTGACGCGGGTTTCTTCCGGTTCGGTGCCCGCCTCGACGTTCGTGGGTGCGTTCTGGTTAAAACCGGTGGCGATCTTCTGGGCTTCGGTTGCGTTGGGAATGAGATCGCCGGCGAGTTGTTCGATCGTGAACTGATCGTAGGGCATGTCGGCGTTGAGGGCATTGACGACCCAGTCGCGGTAAGCCCAGATCTCGCGGAAATTGTCGCGTTGGTATCCGTGTGAATCGGCGTAGCGTGCGTAGTCGAGCCATGGCCGCGCCCAGCGCACTCCGAATTCCTCGGACTTCAGCAGGCGATTGACGAGCTGTTCGTAAGCTGCGGGGGATCTGTCATCCACGAATGCTTTGACCTCTGCGGGCGAGGGAGGCAGGCCTATGAGATCGAGAGAGAGGCGACGGATGAGTTGTTCCTTGCTGGCTTCCTCTGCGGGTTTGAGCCCGGCTTCATTCAGTTTCTTGAGGATGAACCGATCGATTTCGTTTTGCGCCCACTTGGACTTGGTGTTGTTCGGAAGTTTCGGTTTCTTGGGCGAGACGTAAGACCAGTGCTGGGGCGCCACGAAGGAGTCCGGCCATTGCGCTCCGGCGTTGATCCAATCGCGGAGCAGAATTTTGTCGCGGTGTGAAAGGGTGTCACCCCGGTTCGGCATCACATCGTCGTGACTCTTGGGGAGGTTGATGCGCCGGATGAGTTCGCTCTTGGCGGCGTTCTCCTTGACCACGATGGATCCGCTGCGGCCGCCTTTGAAGAACGCGGAACGGCTGTCCAAGCGCAGGCCCGATTTCTGGTCCTTCGGTCCGTGGCATTCCAGACAGTTGCTTTGGAGGACTGGAAAGATCTGTTTACCGAAATCGATTTCCCGGGCCGAGCTCTCGGCGGCCAAGGCGAGGACCGTCACGAGCATGGTCAAAACAGCGGATTTCATAACGATGATAGTGCAGATTGGGTGGGCAGATGCAAATGGAGACAGCTTGCTCAGATATGTAATATCATGCTCAGGATTGAGTGGGTTGGGTTGCACCTGGAAATTGACCGCTGTTCACCGATTGCGATGGGACAGATAGTTTTCCCAATTCTCGTGCTGTCTGGACAAGGACAAGTGCACTTCGCACGGGGGAGTTGGCCGAGGCCAAACCCAATCGTGGCCCATATCCCAAATAGATGAATAGTGTCCGGCTGATACGGGATCCCCGCCGTTGTCGATCCCGTCTTCTCCGATGGACCAGAGGAGGAAATCGCTGGAGTCGGTCCGCCGGTAACGAAGAGGGGCTCCGTCAAACCAATCCACAGGCACGGATTCCTCGAATCTTGGGACTTGTTCACTGAGCGAATCTGGGTAGTGCCCACGAGCGAGATGAAAGCGCTTGAGTGCGATCACTGTGACAATGATGGATCGTCGGGATTCGTCATAAATGAGATTCTTCAAATGCGCGCCGGTTGGTCTGAGGTTTCTTGAGATTAGATAGAAAGGGATCCACACTGGGTATTCTGGGTCACCGACGTTTTCGGCCCAGTGACGGTAAGATCTTGATTTGATCGCCTGTTTGGCGAATTGAAGCTTACGTCTTTGCTTGTTGAATAGGTGGGCGAGATCGTGGTCGGCCAACAGAAGCCACCAGAGTCCGGTCTCCACATTCGCTAGAATAAGATCAGAGCGCTTCCATGGGTGGCGGTCGACGATATACTGAGAGGGATTCCATCGATACCGATTCCAATAAATCAAGTCATACGCCCGATCCAAGTTTAGCGAAGTGAGGGCGTTTTCTGAGAAATTTGCGCGGAAAGCCTGATATCGGGTGGTCGGAGGGGGGGCTCCCTCTTTCTTTGGGAACTGAGTCGGACTCACATCTGGTCCGTCGAGTCGGGAATTCTGGAATTGGCCCGGTTCGGTAAATTGGCGATGCTGTCCGGATGAAAGCTATTCTTCGGCTGTTGTTCGTCTTGGCATTGATGGGTGTGGCTGATGGGCGGGGGGCCGCGTTTTTGTCTGGGTTCGAGGATGGGCAGGCTTCTTCTCCAGATGGCTGGTATCTGAGGGACAATGGGATGTCCATGGTCACGGGCGATTTGGCGCGGGGTGGCAGGCGGTCTTTGCGGATCGCTGATCGTGATGGGACGAAGCTGGGATCGAGTGCGTATTCGGAGGAAATGGTGGTCAAGCCCGGGCAACGGGTGCGGGTTTCGGCTTGGTGTTATCTCGAGAGCGGTGATTTGAATCCGTTGGGGATGTATGTGATTTTCTTCGACCGGGCGGGGAAACGGATAGGTGAACCGAGCGGACACAGGACTCCACTTACGAAGGGGGAGTGGCGTTTGATGATCAGCAGTCGGGTTGTTCCGAAGAGCGCGGTTTCGGCGCAGATATGGTTTCACAGCTTCAATGCGGCGAAAATGATCGGGTATATCGATGACGTTGCGGTGGAGGTCGAGCGGATCGATCAGCCGTTGGATGTGACTGGTTGGAGCGGAGGAGTGTTGGATCCGAATCGATCTCGGAATTGGCCGGCCGGAGTTCGGTGGAATCACGGGGAAACGTTGGCGATGGATAATATTTTCGAGAGCCCCGTCGACTGCAGCAGATTCACGAAAGTTGCCTTCAGCGCTTTTAGCGAACGCGCGACGGGCTCTTCGTTTGTGATGGTCTTTGCTTCGGAGAACGAGGAAACGGAAGGACCGGACTACTACAGCGTGAAGGTTCCGGTGGATTTCACGGGCTGGAAGGAGTTCGCGTTCGCGTTGGATGAACTCCGGACTTCGCGACAGCCGAAAGGTTGGAATTTCATCCAGTCGGTGAAGATGCGGGCGAACGGCTACAGTCAGACGCCGGATCCGAGAACGGAGTTGGTGTTCGATGGAGTTCGATTTGAGCGCTAGGTGTTCCGTTGATCTCGGATGTCGATAAGGCGGCCTCTTCGGTATCGGCTGGTACACCATCGGGGTTACAAGTCGCGCTTTCGGTGATGGAAATTGACCGAGGCAGCGGCCGTTTGGGATTCAAACTCCGTGCCAAAGTGTCACTTTTTCGGATGAAAGGTGTATTCGGAGGTTGTCAATTTCGCCAAATGCTTTAGCAATATCGCCCGCCCGTCATCTGGCTGGTGGTAATTCAACGAAATAACGACGAAATGACTGATCTCACGAAATACCGAAACATCGGTATCTTTGCACACGTGGACGCGGGTAAGACCACGACCACTGAACGTATCCTCAAGCTCACTGGCAAGATCCACAAAATTGGTGAGGTGCACGATGGCGCTGCCACGACCGACTTCATGGATCAGGAGCAGGAACGCGGCATCACGATTCAGTCGGCGGCGACGTCCTGTTTCTGGAAGGAGCACCAGATGAACATCATCGACACTCCTGGTCACGTTGACTTTACGATTGAGGTTTATCGTTCGTTGAAAGTGCTCGACGGCGGTGTGGGCGTATTCTGTGGCTCGGGTGGCGTTGAACCTCAGTCGGAGACGAACTGGCGTTATGCCAACGATTCCAAGGTCGCGCGGATCATTTACGTGAACAAACTGGACCGGGTGGGCGCGGACTATTACAGGGTCATTGATCAGGTTAAAAATGTGCTGGGTGCCAAGCCGCTGGTGATGGTGTTGCCCATCGGCGATTATGAAAGCTTCCTGGGTGTGGTCGATCTGCTCACGCGCAAGTCCTACATCTGGGACGAATCGGGCGACCCCGAGGCATTTGCAGTAGGGGATGTGCCGGACGACATGAAGGAGATTGTCGAAAAGTATCGCGCTGAGCTCATCGAAACCGCGGTTGAACAGGATGATGACGCGATGGGCCTGCTGCTTGATGGTGAAGAGCCGTCTCTGGAGACGCTCAAGGCCTGCGTTCGCAAGGGGACGATCGCGCTCGATTTCTTTCCCACCTATTGCGGCTCTTCTTTCAAGAACAAGGGTGTGCAAAACGTGTTGGACGCAGTTGTGGACTATCTCCCGAATCCAATGGAAGTCATCCCCCAGCCGGTAGTTGATCTGGACGGTGAGGCTACGGGTGAATCGGCAATCGTCGATCCATCCCTGCCTTTGCGAGCGTTGGCGTTCAAAATCATGGATGATCGCTATGGTGCGTTGACCTTCATCCGCGTCTATTCAGGCACCTTGAAGAAGGGTGAAAACGTTCTCAACACCTTTACGGGCAAGGAAGAACGGGTGGGGCGAATTGTGCAGATGCATGCCGATGCCCGTGAAGAAAGGGATTCCTGCCAAGCGGGTGACATCGTTGCGCTGGTCGGGTTGAAGAACTGCCAGACGGGGCATACGCTTTGCGATCCGGACAATCCGGCGACGTTGGAACCGATGGTATTCCCGGATCCGGTTATCTCGGTCGCGGTTTCTCCGAAAGACAAGGCGGCGGTTGAGAAGATGGGTGTCGCCATTGGTAAAATGGTGAAAGAAGACCCTTCGTTCCGTGTTGAAACTGATGAGGAAAGCGGTGAGACGATTCTGAAGGGAATGGGCGAACTTCACCTGGACATCAAGGTGGACATCCTGAAGCGCACCCACGGCGTCGAGGTCGAGGTTGGCAAACCGCAGGTTGCCTATCGTGAAACGGTCACGCAGGAAGTGACCGACTCGTACACCCACAAAAAGCAGTCCGGTGGTTCCGGTCAGTTTGGTAAGATCGAATACAAGATCACCCCAGGCGAGCAAGGTGCCGGATTTGAGTTCGAGTCCAAGGTCACGGGCGGCAATGTGCCTCGTGAATTCTGGCCGGCGATTGAAAAGGGTTTCAAGCGTTCCTGTGTCAAGGGCGTGCTTGCTGAATACCCCTGTCTGGACTTCAAGGTGACACTGCTCGACGGTGCCTTCCATGCGGTTGACTCCTCCGCGGTGGCGTTTGAAATCGCCGCCCGAGCCGGGTATCGCCAGACGATCCCGAAGGCCGCTCCTCAGCTTCTGGAGCCCATCATGAAGATCGATGTGTTCACTCCGGATGCCAACGTTGGTGACGTGATCGGTGATTTGAGTCGCCGCCGTGGGGTGATCAAGTCCCAAGACTCGGCACCGTCAGGCGTTCGCATCAAGGCGGATGCGCCTTTGAGCGACATGTTTGGTTACATTGGTGATCTGCGGACCATTACCTCCGGTCGCGGGCAATTCTCGATGGAATTCTCACATTACGCGGCCTGTCCTAACAACGTGAGCGAAGAGATCATCGCGGCGCACAAAAAGGAAAAGGAAGCGAAGAAGAAATAATTTCAGTTGTTTCATCAAAGCCCTCCTGGTTTCCGGGAGGGCTTTTTTTGTGCCCGAGGTTGATTGACGTCGGTGAACGCGGTAGCGGCATTTCAATTGACCGCAAAGAGCGCAGAGACGGGGAAGATTGATGGAAGGGAGTTCTCCAATCCCGAGGTTGGATCGTTCGAGAGCAGAATTCTCCCCCGTGCCTTGGCTAGGTGTTCCTTGTGATCTTTGCGGCTAATTTCAACTGCCGCATCCCGGCTATTCGGGTTGGCATTCAGCAAGTCCATTGGCACTTGAAGTTGCCGTTCGGCCGATTCTCACCTAAATCCAACGCAGCCGTTGATGTCTGAACCAATGTAAGTGCGCGGCCGCGAGATTGTGCGTGGCGGAAAGGGCGCGTTTTTTGAGATCAAGGATCAAAAACTTTGGCCTACATTGCCATGAAGGTGATGCTCAATGCCTCGGTACCGGAGGCTGAGCGCGAACGTTTTTTCTGGAGGCCCGGGTGCTCGGACGTTTGGCGCATCCGAATATCATTCCCATCCACGACTTCGGTTTCGGCGAGGCGGGGCGGCACCATTACACGATGAAGTTGGGGTATGGCATCACACTGCATGACGTGCTGACTGATCTTGCCGATGACATTCCGGAGACGCTCGTGGTGGCGGGGCGTGCCATGGGATCCACCGGTAAGGTCATGCTCGATCCTCACGCTGCGACCACCGGCAGAGCGGAGATCGCTGCAGGAGATCCGGGCCAAGGTTTGTTCCGCGACGGTGATCGAACCGACCCGAATAAATCGCCCGGGCTTTCTGGACAAGGCCCGCTCGAAGATGCTGGGCGAACTCGCGAATCCGGTCGGATTAAAGGCGTTGCCGTTTTGCCCGGGGGCAAATTCCCGGTGGCATTGTCGGCAGTGGCCATGAAGGCGTCGCCACGGGAGAAGGCGGATCGGTATCGAACGGTGTAGAATTTGGCGGAAGATATTGTGGCTTATCGGGATGGGTTTGCCACGTCGGCCGAGAACGCGCGATTGTTGACGCTGATCCACCTTTTCATCTACCGGCATCGGGAGATCGCTGCGGCCCTCACGATCGATCTGCTGCTGGTGATCGGATTCATGGCCAAGGTGATCTCCAGTGAGCGTCGAGCGACGGGTGAGGCGAATCGGGCAGTGATCACCATGCAAAATTTACGCGCTGGCTGTTCGATCAGCTCACGGAATAATTGTGGCAGGGGGCATGATAAGCTCATTCGCCGGGGGGGAAGACATTGAGCGTTCGCTACGAATTTCGCGTCCATCACAACGAAATCTCCGCGTCGGCGTTGCATCCGGACCGCCTCCCAGCTCGCCACCCTTGCGAAGATCTGACGATTCACACCTGGAATTACGAGAATGATCCCATGCTGGACAAACTTGGAACGCCGCTCTCCGTCAAGATGAGTCTGAACTATAGCTCGGATGGCTAACGCCTGGTGAGCACCGGAGGTAATGGAATTGGCATTGTCTGGGGTGTGCGGCGTTTTTTGGAAACCCTCGCAGCGCAGAGCGAGTGAACCAATTGCGAGCTCAGCGACTCCCGTTTCCACCCTTTCGAGGGCCGCGTAAGCCAGAGTTGTGCCACTTCCTGAAAATATTCTACCCTCACGCTTTACACGCCTCAAAATATTGTGCAAAGCTCCGCCCTTCGTCTCTTCGATCAGTTCGCGAAGGGAAGCTGAAAAAGAATTAAAGAAAAGTTCATCTTTTAGTTGCGGGTAGAATGGCTTTTGCCTAACCTCCCGCTCCCTTTCACCAAATGGGTGAACTGGAACAGTTTTTGCACAGGTTTGAAACGATGCCGACGATTAACCAGCTAGTCCGAAAAGGACGCAAAAAAATCACGAAGAAGTCGAAGTCTCCGGCTTTGCAGAAGTGTCCCTTTCGCCGTGGTGTGTGTGTGCAGGTCATGACCCGCACGCCGAAGAAGCCAAACTCCGCAATGCGGAAAGTGGCGAAGGTTCGGCTTACAAATGGTTTTGAAGTGATCGCCTATATCCCGGACGAGGGCCATAATTTGCAGGAGCACTCAATTGTGCTGGTGCGTGGTGGTCGGGTTTCTGATCTGCCGGGTGTTCGTTATCATATTGTCCGTGGCGCTTTGGATGCCAATGGAGTTGAGAAACGTCGCGTCAGTCGCTCCAAATACGGAGTCAAGCGTCCGAAGGCCGCAAAGAAGAAATAATTTCTGGAATTTTATGTCACGTCGTCGCAGAGCTGTAAAACGTCCGGTTAGTTCGGATGCTAAGTATGAAAGCACACTCGTTGCTCGTCTTGTTCACATGGTGATGGAAGACGGGAAAAAGAGTGTGGCTCAGGGTGTGGTCTATGGTGCGTTTGATATTCTTTCTGAGAAGCAGAAGGATACGAGCCCGTTGGACATATTGCAGCGTGCGGTCGACAATGCGAAGCCTCGCCTGGAAGTGAAACCCCGCCGTGTCGGAGGGGCTACCTACCAGGTGCCATTGGAAGTCACTAGCGAACGCAGTGCTTCATTGGCAGTTCGCTGGTTGGTTAAGTTCGCCTCAGCTAAGAAAGGGCAACCGATGAAGAATGCCCTCGCCAACGAGATAATGGACGCCTACCAGGGTCAAGGATCTTCGATTCGCCGTCGCGACGAAGTTCATAAGATGGCCCAGTCGAACAAGGCGTTCGCGCATTTCCGCTGGTAACAAATTTTATTATAGCGCGCTCTGGTTGCTGAAAACTACCAGGGAACCTCAGCCACGTGGCAATTGCCACTGGCAGATGGTTGTGTCGTCGATCCGGTTCTTAAGTCCGGGAGGCGTCCATATGCTGTCGCGAGCAAATCAATTTAGTGAATACAATCGCTGACATAGTGGACGCTACGTCTAAACAGAATTCGCCTAATCGGCCTTATCGGCTCGAGCGGACGCGCAATATAGGTATTGCCGCCCACATCGATGCTGGTAAGACGACCACGACGGAGCGGATTCTGTTCTATACCGGTCTGGTTCATCGTATTGGTGAGGTTCACGATGGTAACACGGTAACCGATTGGATGGCTCAGGAGCGTGAACGGGGGATTACGATTACTTCGGCAGCCACCACTTCTTACTGGGAACAGACTGCTGATGACTGTTTCAAACTCTTCGCTGGTGAGAAATTCCGGGTCAATATCATTGATACTCCTGGTCACGTTGATTTCACCGCTGAGGTCGAGCGTTCAATGCGTGTCCTTGATGGCGCGATTGCAGTTTTCTGTGGTGTGGCTGGTGTTCAACCACAATCCGAAACAGTCTGGCGGCAGGCGACCAAGTACAATGTTCCGCGAATTGCTTTCGTGAACAAAATGGACCGTGTTGGGGCTGATTTTACGACAGCCCTGAATGACATGCGCTCCAAACTCGGGGCCTATGCTTACGCGGTCGGAATTCCAATCGGTTCGGAAGATCAGTTGGAGGGGATGATTGATGTTGTTAATCAGCGGGCGATTTACTACTCGGATGATCTCGGGTTGGAATACGAAATCCGTGAACTCGTAGGAGATCAGGTGGATTTGGCAGGTCTGGCTTTTGTGGAACTTGTCGATGCTGTTTCCAATAAGGATGAGGAGATTGCTGATCTGGTTTTGGAAGACAAACTGGTCGATACTGTCACGCTGAAAAATGCGATCCGACGTTTGACCTGTAACATGGAATTTGTGCCGGTCTTGGGTGGTTCCGCATTCAAGAATCGCAACATCCAGATGCTTATGGATGCGGTGGTTGATTATCTCCCATCACCGTTGGATGTCCCGGCGGCCACCGGGCATTTCAAAAAAGAGGATCAGATTGACGACTGTCTGGTTGAGACGGACGACAACGGGAAGTTCACGGCGTTGGCTTTCAAACTTTGGAATGATCCGGTTATCAAGAAGATGGTATTCTTCCGGGTATATAGAGGTCAGATTTCCAAAGGGGACATGATTTACAATCCTCGAACCCGGAAGAAGGAACGCGCTTCACGGATTTTGATGATACAGGCCGACAAGCGCGAGGATGTGGACACTGTTTACGCAGGTGACATCGCCGCGCTTGTCGGCCCGAAATTCATCTCCACGGGTGACACATTGAACGAGTTGGGTGATGAGATGACTCTCGAACCGCCCACTTTTCCAGAGCCAGTGATCAAGATGGCTATCGAACCACAGACCTCTGCGGATCGCGATCGGCTTTCCACTGGTCTGACTCTTCTTTCGGAAGAGGATCCTACTTTCCAGGTCAGCACAGATGAAGAAACGGGGCAGTTGATCATCGCGGGAATGGGTGAACTGCATCTCGAAATTATCCACGACCGGTTAAAGCGGGAATTCAAATGCGAAGCGCACGCAGGTGAACCGCAAATCGCCTATCGGGAGGCGATCAAAAATTCCGCTGAAGCTGAAGGCAAACTGATACGTCAGTCGGGCGGTCGAGGACAGTATGGCCATGCGGTCGTGAAAATTCAGCCTAATGAGCGAGGGCGGGGTATCGAAGTCGAAGACAGGACTATCGGCGGTGTTATCCCAAAAGAGTTCATTCAGTCGACGCTTGATGGGATTCGCGAATCTATCCAGACCGGGGTGATAGCCAACTACGAACTTGTTGACCTGAAGGTTCAGTTGGTCGGTGGCTCCTTCCATGATGTGGATTCCAATGAGCAGGCCTTCAAGATGGCTGGGATATTTGCGCTGCGCGAAGCAGTGAAGAAAGCGGACCCGGTATTGCTTGAACCGGTAATGAAAGTCGAAATCACGACTCCCGATGAATACCAGGGCGATGTGCTTGGTGATATAAACCGGCGACGTGGTCAGGTTTGCGGGATTGACATGCGGGCTGGGATGGCTGTTTTGAACTGCCGGGTTCCACTCTCTGCGATGTTCGGTTATGCCACCGCAGTTCGCTCACTTTCGAAAGGACGGGCCTCGTTCTCGATGGAGCCGTTAAGTTTTGAAGAAGTACCGTCGCTGATTGCGGACGGAATCATTGATGCGGCCGGTCGTCCGGCCGGGTTCTAGATATTTTAAATCAGAAAGTCATGGCACAACAACGTATTAGAATTCGACTGAAGGCTTACGATCATCGTGTGATCGATGCATCGGCAGCGGACATCGTTGAAACGGTGAAGCGCAGTGGCGCTCGTGTAGCGGGTCCCATCCCGTTGCCGACCCGCATCGAGCGATTCACGGTTACGCGTTCTCCGCACGTGGACAAAAAGTCTCAGGAAACCTTCGAGCAGCGGACACATAAACGTCTTCTGGATATCATTGAACCGACGGCCAAAACGGTTGATGAGCTGAAGAAGCTCAACCTTCCGGCCGGTGTGGACATTCAAATCAAGATTTAATTGCGATGATTGGCTTGCTAGCAAAAAAGATTGGGCAGACACGCGTATACGACGAGAAGGGTTCCGTTATCTCGGTAACCGTCGTATTGGCAGGGCCGAACCGCGTGATGCAGAAGAAGACCGAAGACTCGGATGGCTACAATGCTGTCCAACTCGGGTTTGATGACCAGAAGGAAAGCCGAATCACCAAACCGATGACGGGGCATTTTCTGAAACACGGCAAATCTACTCCGGTAAAACGTATTAAGGAGTTTCGGGATTTCTCTTTGGATGTGAATCCAGGAGACACCATCGGACCAGATGTGTTTTCGGTAGGGGACTTTGTTGATGCAATTGGTGTCACCAAGGGAAAAGGATTTCAGGGTGTGGTGAAGCGTTACAGTTACGCCGGTGGACCTGGGTCTCACGGTCAAAAAGGTTTTCGTCGTCGTCCGGGTTCAATCGCAGCGGGTTCTACCCCGGGTTGGGTTGATAAGGGTAAGAAGATGCCGGGACACATGGGACAACGTCGCCGGACTGTTCAGAATCTGGAAATCATTCAGGTCCGAGAAGAGGACAATCTCTTGCTCGTAAAAGGGGCGATACCCGGTGCGAACGGGGATTATATCGTCATCCGTGAATCGAAGAAGAAACCTAAAAAGGCATAATTAGAAAATGAATGTCTCGGTAATAGATTTAAAAGGCGCCGCTACCGGCGAAGTGGAAGTCGGATTCGATATCGTCGAAGGCGACAAGGGTGAGCAGGCTGTTCACGATGCTGTGGTCGCCCATATGGCAGCGGTTCGCACGGGAACAGCCTGTGCCAAGACCCGCGGTGATAAGGCTGCCACCAAGAAGAAACCGTGGCGGCAGAAGGGAACTGGTCGTGCTCGGGCCGGATCAACTGTCTCTCCGATCTGGGTGGGTGGTGGTGTGGTTCACGGACCCCGTCCACGTGACTTTACGAAAAAAATCAACAAGACGACCCGACGACTGGCGTTGCGTAAGGCTCTCAGCGAGCGGTTGAAAATGGAAGACGTCATCGTGGTGGATAGTCTGAGCATCGGGTCTCACAAGACTCAGGATTTCGTCAACACGTTGGAAACTTTAAACATCAACGACAAGACAGTTCTGGTCGTTGCAGAAACGGAAAAGAACGTCGCCTTGGCAGTTCGTAACATTCCTCATGTTGCGCTCACCACCGGCGAAGAACTTGATACTTATAACACGCTGAAATTCGACAAGTTGTTGATCAGCAGGTCAGCGTTGGAAACGGTCAGTAAAAGGCTCGCCAAGTAACGTTGATCCGGGCGTTGGGCCCGTTCCAAAAACAGATAATTGCGATGAACGCATTTGATATAATCAAAACAATCCGCATTACGGAAAAGGCTACGCTCCTTCAGGACAAGCCAAAACCGGTGCGCGGGTCGAAAGCGGAAAAAGGGTCGGCTCGTCCGACTGAACCGCTGAATCAGTACACGCTTGTCGCGGATCGCCGCGCGACGAAGCCACAGATCAAATCTGCGGTTGAAGAACTCTTCAAAGTAAAAGTGACCGGCATCAATACGATGCAGGTCAGTGGCAAGCTTCGTCGCAAGCGCACGAAGCATGTGGGACGTGACGCCGCCTGGAAAAAGGCGATCGTGACGTTGAAGAAAGGTGACAAGATTAACCTGCTGTAAGCCATGCCAGTAAAGTCCTTTAAACCATTTACGCCCTCGCGCCGGTTTTTCACGGTTTCGGATTACTCCGATATCACGAAAAAGAAACCGGAAAAAAAGCTGACCTATACCCGCAAAAAGACGGGTGGCCGAAATAACACCGGGCGAATCACTGCCTGGGGTATCGGTGGCGGCAATAAGCAAAAGGTTCGAAATATCGATTTTCGTCGCAAACACATCGGTGATGTGACGGTAACGGCGATCGAATATGATCCTATCCGTTCGGCCCGTATCGCTCTGGTGCAGGGTGCGGACGGTAAGAAGAGTTACTTCGTTGCTCACAATGGGTGTCAGGTCGGCGATAAGCTTTCGAGCGGTGCTGGCAGTGAACCCAAACCCGGTAACTCCATGCCATTGAGTGAGGTTCCATCGGGTATGGATATTCACAATATTGAACTGACTCCAGGCAAGGGCGGGCAAATAGTCCGTGCTGCCGGTGCGTCTGCCGCGCTGATGGGTTTCGTTGATGGCTATGCTCAGGTAAAGCTTCCTTCCGGGGAAATTCGGAAGATCAATGGTAAATGCCGGGCGACGATCGGCCAGGTGTCAAATCCTGATCACAGCAAGATCGTGCTCGGAAAAGCCGGACGGAATCGCAATCTCGGGAAGCGCCCGCAGGTTCGTGGTGTGGCGATGAATCCAATTGATCACCCGATGGGTGGTGGTGGAGGTCGCACAAGTGGCGGCGGACATCCGGTTACACCTTGGGGTGTGATCACGAAGGGTTACAAGACCCGCAAACGCAAGAAATACTCGAACCGTTTCATCGTGCAACGTCGCGATGGTCGCCTGTTCAAACGCAAGTAAGGAATTTGACCTATGCCACGTTCAGTCAAAAAAGGTCCGTTTGTTGACCAAAAACTGCAGAAAAAAATCGCCACGGCGAAGGAGGTTTCCTCCCGCGCCCCGATCAAGACCTGGTCGCGGCGTTCGATGGTGACTCCGGATTTCGTCGGATTGAATTTTAGCATTCATGACGGCCGAAAATTTGTGCAGGTGTTCATCACGGAAAACATGGTCGGACATAAACTCGGTGAATTCGCCCCAACTCGTACCTTCAGAGGTCACGGTGGTAGCGGTAAAAAATAGTAATCATGGAAGTCAAAGCCATTTATAACGGTTTTCGGATGTCCGCACAGAAGGTGCGCGAGGTAGTCCGTCAGATTCAGGGCCTCGGCGCTGTGGATGCGGAAGCCAAGTTGATGTTCATCCCGCGGAAATCTGCCAAAGCCGTTGCAAAAACGCTGAAGAGCGCGATTGCAAACGCGGAGAACAATCACGAACTCCGCCGCGAAGATCTAACGATTCGGGAAGCAACGGCCGGGCATGGACGGGTTATGAAACGGTTCCGGCCTCGTGCTCGTGGTTCCGCATCACCTATCTTGAAGCGTAGCACGAACATTCTGATTGTGCTGACTGACGAAAAGAAGCCAGCTGCTGATGCAGTTGCCACCAAAAAAGACTAACGATTTTAAGACGACATGGGACAAAAGACACATCCTACCGGTTTTCGCCTCGCCGTGAGACGGGATTGGCGCTCCAAGTGGTTCGCGCCAAAGCACGAATTCGGAGCGCTCCTAGCGGAAGACACGAAGATCCGACAGATCCTCAAGCGTAAGCTAGAATCTGCGGCCGTGCCGACCATTCAGATCGAACGCGCCGCTAACCGCTGTCGTATCACGATCTACACTGCCCGGCCAGGTGTTGTGATTGGGCGAAAGGGCCAGGAGATCGATAAGATCAAGGAAGACCTTGCCAAGATGACCGGTAAGGAAATCTACGTCGACATCATGGAAGTAAAGAGCCCTGAAGCGACGGCCCAGTTGGTTGCAGAGAACATTGCCCTTCAACTCGAACGGCGTGTTGCTTTTCGACGCGCCATGAAAAAGGCGCTTCAGACGTCCATGGGTTTGCCGCAGGTCAAAGGCATTCGCCTCCGCTGCGCCGGTCGCCTGGGTGGTTCCGAACTGAGCCGGGTGGAAAATTATCGCGATGGCAGTGTGCCGCTTCACACTCTCCGTGAGAATGTTCAGTATGGTTTCGCTGAAGCAAAAACGCTTTACGGAATCCTCGGCGTCAAATGTTGGATGTGCGTCGAAGAAGATGAGAAGAAGCCAGCCGCCACGAAAGTGGGCTGAGACTAGTCACGATTTTTAGAAAGAAAGATATTCGCTATGCCATTGATGCCAGCCAGAGTGAAGCACCGCAAGATGATGCGGGGAAACCGCAAGGGGATTGCTTCACGCGACAATACGATTGCATTCGGCCAGTTCGCTCTTCAGTCCACCGAGCGTTGCTGGTTGGACACGAAGACGATTGAGGCCTGTCGTGTCGCGATCACACGCCACATGAAGCGCAAAGGTAAATTGTGGATCAGGGTCTTCCCTCATAAGAGTTTCACGAAGAAGCCGTTGGAGGTCCGTCAGGGTGGTGGTAAAGGTGCGGTGGAAAGCTGGGTGGCAGTCGTTCGGCCGGCAACAATCCTGTTCGAATTGGACGGGGTCCCAGAAACGGTCGCTCGTGATGCCATGCGGCTTGCGGCGAACAAACTCCCGATCCGGACGAAATTTATCGTTCGACACTAAGAAATTTGGTTTACGGATATGAAGACTTCTGAATTGAAGGATATGACATTGGTGGAACTGGCTGCGAAAGGCCGGGACCTGCGCCAGGAATTGTTCAATCTCAAACTGCAACAGGTAACGTCGCAGTTGGAGAAGACGTCCCGACTGCGCCTGCTGAAGAAGGATATTGCTCGCGTAGAAACGCAGATGAGTTCTCTGCGTAATCAGCAAGCGGCTTAATTATAGAATTTGCATATGTCTGAAGAAGCGAAAAAGACAAAACGGGAAGTGGTTGGCGAAGTAGTCTCCACGAAGATGGACAAGACGATTATTGTGAGGGTGAAGCGGCGATTTCCGCATCCTCGGTTCGGTAAAATCGTGACCTCCTTCAAAAAGTATTACGCCCACGACGAGGGGAACGACGCCGGTATCGGCGATTCGGTTCGCATCGAAGAGAGTCGGCCAGTTTCACGCCTCAAACGCTGGAACCTCGTCAGAGTCGAACACCGCAATCCAGACGCGATCAGCGCCTAAGCAGAAAGATCAGACAGAATGTTACAACTACGATCATTACTTGATGTGGCAGACAACACCGGTGCACGCCGGGTGTCAGTGATTCACGCGCTCGGTCAGACCAAGCGCTACGGGTTCATTGGCGACGTCGTGAAAGTTCACGTGAAAGAATCCACCCCGGACGCTAGCGTCAAAAAGGGTGAGGTTTGTGATGCCGTGGTTGTCCGGACCAAAAAAGCCATCCGTCGTCCTGACGGATCGATACTCAGATTTGACAACAATGCCTGTGTGATTGTGGACAAGGATCGTAATCCACGAGGAACGCGCATCTTTGGCCCGGTGGCTCGCGAATTACGCCAAAAAAAGTTCATGAAAATTGTATCCCTCGCTCCAGAGGTGCTGTGACGAATGAGTAAGAAGCATGTAAAAAACGGGGATGAAGTGGTGATCCTCGCCGGTGCCGACAAAGGCAATCGCGGCAAGATCATCGAAGTCCAGGGCAAGTCGGATCGGGTCATTGTGGAAGGAATTCGGATGCAGAAGAAGCATCAGAAGAAGAGCCAGATGAACCCGCAGGGCGCGATTGTTGATCGTGAAGGCCCAATTCATATTTCCAACGTGATGTTGGCGGAAAAGTTCGATAGCCGCGCCGCCCAGCGAAATGGCGGAGCGACTCCGGCCAAAGCGGAAAAAACTGATAAAGCGGAAACAGCTGAGAAGGCGGAAGGTTAGACATGGACGCGAGACTTTATAAAAAGTACACGGACGAAGTAGTTCCCGCTTTGAAAGAAAAGCACGGGTACGCCAATCCTCATACCATCCCGGCGATTGAAAAGATCGTAGTGAACATGGGGGTGAGTGCACTCTTGGAGAAGTCCGCTTTGGACGATGCTGCCAAGGATATGACGACCATTACTGGTCGGAAGCCCGTAATTGCGAAAGCTAAAAAGAGTGTTGCCAACTTCAAACTGCGTGAAGGATACCCGATTGGGTGTTATGTCACGTTGCGACGCGAGGTGATGTATGAGTTCTTCGACCGACTCGTGGCTGCCGCGTTACCGCGGATCCGCGACTTTCGTGGGATTTCGGCGAAGTCGTTCGATGGCCGTGGTAACTACTCGATGGGACTGAACGACCAGAGCATTTTTCCGGAAATAGATCTGGATAAAGTCACCCGTCAGCAGGGCATGGACGTCACGATCGTGACGTCTGCCAAAACAGATGATGAGGCATACGATCTCCTCAAGTTGATGGGGATGCCTTTTGCAGCCGGTCGCAAGGGAGAGAAGGAAGAAGCAACCGCCACCGAATAGTCAATTTGCAACCGCAAGTCGGTTGCGCACAACGAACACACAATATGGCAAAGAAAGCCTGGATAGAACGAAACGACAAGAAGCGGCGCGTCGTCGCCCGCTACGCTGAGAAGCGGGCGGAGTTGAAGGCCAACCACGACTACGAAGCATTGGCGCAACTGCCCCGTAACGCGAGCCCCACGCGAGTGGTGAATCGTTGTTCGGTCAGCGGCCGCCGCCACGCCTACTTCCGTAAATTTGGCGTGTCTCGTCTGACCTTTCGTGAACTGGCGCTTTCGGGAATGATTCCTGGTGTGACCAAAGCCAGCTGGTAAGCATTATGATGTCTGACTCTGTAGCTGATATGTTGACCCGCATTCGCAATGCGGCCAGCGCCGAACTCGCGGATGTGACCATGCCACACTCCAAGCTGAAGCAAAACATCGCCAAGATTTTGAAGCAGGAGGGCTATATCGACGGCCATTCTGCCGCTGGCGACAAAGCCACGAAATCGTTGACCATCACGCTGAAATACAGCGGTCGCAAATCGGTGATCGAAGGTTTGAAGCGAGTGAGTCGTCCCGGACTGCGCAGGTATGTTCCCGCCGGCGAAATCCCTCGTGTGCGGAACGGACTTGGCACAGCGATTGTGTCGACTTCCCGCGGAATTCTGACCGGGCGCGATGCCCAACGCCAAAACATTGGCGGGGAACTGGTCGCTTACATTTGGTAGTTCAATTTTAGTAGCACTATGTCACGTATCGGAAAAATGCCCGTCACCATCCCCGACAAGGTCAAAGTCGAGGTCAAGGGTGGCTCTGTGTTCGTCGAAGGCCCGCAAGGAAAGCTCGACTGGACCTACCCAACCAAAATCACGGTGAAAATCGAAGACAATCAGCTGATTGCTGAGCGTCCGGACGACACCAAGGAATCCAAAGCACTGCACGGGCTGACTCGTGCTTTGATCAACAACATGGTCACCGGATGCGGTGAAGGTTTCGAGCGCAAGCTGGAAATTCATGGAGTTGGCTTCAAAGCGACGGTGAAAGGTCAGATGGTTGATCTCGCCTTGGGATACTCGCATCCGATCAACTACCAGTTGCCTGGCAATGTGAAGGCCGTAGTGGCAGATCTGACCAAAATCACTTTGACCGGACCTGACAAACAGTCCGTCGGTGCCGCTGCGGCAGAAATCCGCGGCTTCTATCCCGCTGAGCCCTATAAGGGCAAAGGTGTTCGCTATGCCGGCGAACAGATAATCCGCAAGGAAGGCAAAAAAGTTTAATTAACATGTAGGACACGGTTGGAAACCGTGGCCCCCCACACATGAAACCGGAAAAGAAAAGACAACTACTGCAACGCCGCCGCTGGCGGATCCGCAAACACATCTCTGGAACCGCCGAACGACCTCGTATGAGCGTTCGCATGACCGGAAAGAACATTTACGTTCAGTTCATCGACGACGAGGCCGGAGTTACACTCGCAGCGGCGTCAACGATGCACAAAACAATGCCCGAACGCGACACACTCGGCGCGAATGTAAAGAGCGCCGAAAAAGTGGGCAAAATTGCCGGCGAAAAGGCTAAATCTGCTGGTATCGGCAAGGTTGTGTTCGATCGCAGCGGTGCACAGTACCATGGTAAGGTCAAGGCACTTGCCGATGCGGCACGCGGTGCGGGCCTCGAATTTTGATCAACTTAGAACCGGAGAAATAAACAGTGGCTGAAGAAGAAAAAAAGACTCCCGAAGCATCACCAGCGTCTCCACCTGCCGCGGCACCCGCCGTCGCAGCTGCGACGCCCGGGGCCCCCAACACTGGGGCCGCTCCTGGTGCACCTCAAACGGGTTTTCGTCCCGGTGGCAATAGTTATGGCGGTCGTGGCAATAGCTATGGCGGTCGCGGCGGCGGTCGCGGTGGTGATCGTGGTCGCGGAGGTCGTGGTGGTCGCGGCGGTCGCGGTGGTCCTCGACAGCGTCGCGAACGTGAGCCATTGCTTGGTCCAGATGGTGAAGAACTGACCGAGAAGGTTCTTTATATCAACCGTTCGTCAAAGGTTGTCAAAGGTGGACGCCGATTCAGCTTTAGTGCGTTGGTCGTCACCGGCAATAAGCAGGGCAAAGTAGGACTGGGTCTTGGGAAAGCGAGTGAGGTTGTGGACTGCATCCGAAAGGGCAGTGAAAACAGCCGTGCCGCGATGGAAAAAATGAGCCTGGCTGGCAACACCATTCCTCACGAGGTCTATTCCGTTTACGACGGTGCCCGTGTCATCCTGCGTCCCGCATCGAAGGGAACCGGAATTATCGCTGGAAAGACAGTTCGTGCGGTATTGGAATCCGTGGGTCTCAGCGACGTGCTTAGCAAATCTCTCGGCTCAAACAACGCGGCCAATTTGGCTAAGGCCACTTTGCAGGCCCTAACGCAATGCAAGACCCGGGACGACATTCGCGAATTGCGGGGACAAGACCCGATTTCGAATCCAACACCCAAGCCGGCGGGAACAGAATCTTCCGCCTAGACCCAACGATCTAACGACATGCGTTTACATAATTTAAAACCCAATCCTGGTGCGAAGCATCGCCGCAAGCGGCTTGGCTCTGGTGAAGGCAGTGGCCTTGGTAAGACTTCGGGTCGTGGCCATAAGGGACAGCATTCCCGCTCCGGTAGCAGTTTCCGCCCCGGTTTCGAAGGTGGGCAGATGCCCCTCTATCGTCGTCTGCCAAAACGTGGTTTCAGCAATGTCCGTCACGCGACGGTCTACCACCCAATCAATCTCGACACGCTTAACCTGTTTGAAGACGGCGAAGTGGTTGATGGCCCGTTGATTACCGCGAATGGACTTGCGAACGGCAAGGCAAACGGGGGTATCAAGGTGTTGGGGCGTGGTAAACTCGACAAGAAGCTTACGGTGAGGGCGAACGCCTTCAGCAAAGCTGCCAGGGTAGCCATTGAGGCAGCGGGTGGCACCTGCGAGCTTGTCGGAACAGTTCGAGTGGTCGCTGCCGAGCCGGTCGAGTCCAACTGACCGAACGTAGAACGGACCAAGTCCTAACGTCATGCTCAAGGGTATCCTTTCAACATTTGCCAACTGCTTCAAGATTCCGGAGCTTAAGTCCCGAATCTTCTTCACACTGCTGATACTGTGTGTTTGCCGGCTGGTGTCGATGATTCCGATTCCGGGTCTCGATGGGGCGGCTCTGTCGGCGTTTTTCGATGAACTGGCGAAGAAACAGGAAGGCGGTTCGCTGCTGGGAATGTATAGTCTGTTTACCGGAGGGGCGTTGGAGCGTTGCGGTATCGGTTCGTTGGGGATTATGCCTTACATCTCAGCCACAATCATCATTCAGTTGATGAGCGCGGTTGTTCCTGCTCTCTCAAAACTCTCCCGCGAAGAAGGCGGCCGCACGAAGATCATTCAGTATGGCCGTTACCTCACCTTGTTTCTCTGCTTGGGCCAAGGGTTGGTGATGTCGCTGGCTTGGGAGCATCCAGGAAAGATTTTCCAGGGATTTGAGGGTGAGCTGGTTCTGAACAAGGATTGGATCTGGATCTATCGAATCCAGACGATGATCATCCTTACCACCGGGACAATGCTCCTGATGTGGTTGGGTGAACAGATCACGGAACGAGGCATCGGTAACGGTATATCTTTGGTAATCACGATCGGAATTCTCGCTCGATTACCGCAGGCGTGTCAGTCCATGTTTGAAATGTTCTTCCCTCCAGAAGGCGTTGAAGCAACTTTTGGTCTGTTTGAAGCCATTGCTCTAACCGGTTTCTTGGTAGCCGTGACTGCTGCCACTGTGGCGATCACACAGGCTCAACGGAAAATTCCAGTTCAATACGCCCAACGGCAAGTCGGTCGAAAGATGGTGCAGGGGAGCAGTTCTTTCATGCCGCTGCGAGTGAATTACGCCGGTGTCATGCCGATCATTTTTGGTCAGGCACTCCTGATGTTTCCTGAGAAGATTCTCAGCATGCTCGGCAACTCTCTGGACATAAAACTGTTCAAAGATGCTGCGGTCTATTTCGCGGATGGTCATCCGGTTTATATCCTGACCTATGCATTGATGATTATTTTCTTCACGTATTTCTGGACTGCGACCCAGTTCAACGAGTTGCAGATTTCTGATGATCTGAAAAAGCACGGTGGCTACATCCCAGGGGTGCGCCCGGGCCAGGCGACCTGTGATTTCCTTCATCATACGATGAGCCGGATCACCTTGGCTGGAGCGTTCTTTTTGACCGCTATCGCTATCATTCCGATGATGATGGCCAGTTACTTTCAGATTCCCTACATGGTCGCGCAGTATTTTGGTGGAACCAGTCTCCTTATTTCTGTGGGTGTGGTGCTCGACACCATGCGGCAGATGGAATCGCATCTCTTGATGCGCCACTACGACGGATTTCTGCAGAGCAAGAAGGGCCGTAAGGGGCCGCGTCTGCGAGGCCGAAATTAGTTGATATTTTAGGGCGTTGTAGACGCCGACGTTGGGCGTAATCGCCAAACGACGTGTTCATTGAATAGTTGATCAGAACGGTTAAGAAACCGGATTGATTAAGTTGATGATTCGCAAACCGCAAGATGATAAAGATCAAGAACGACAAAGAAATTGAGTCGATGCGGATTGCGGGATCGATCGCCAATACGGTGTTGAAAGAGGCTGCGGCCTTTATCGCCCCTGGATTGACGACCAAACAGATCGACGATTATGCGGGTGAACGTATTGCGGCCTATCAGGCGAAGAGCGCGTTCCTCGGTTATCGGGATTATCCGTGCAATATCTGCATTTCGGTGAACGAAGAAGTCGTTCATGGTTTGGCGGGACCACGGCGGATTCAGTTTGGCGACATTATCAGTCTGGATGTTGGCATTTGCTACGACGGTTACATCGGCGACAATGCCCTTACGGTGGCGGTTGGCGGTTGTGATCCTTTGTCGCAAAAACTGATGGACGTTACTGAGACCAGTCTTTACGAAGGCATCGCAGCGGCACGGGTCGGGAATCGTGTTGCCGACATCTCTCGTGCAATTCAGAAATATGTTGAAGCAAACAGCTTCAGCATCGTTCGCGAGTTCGTCGGACACGGGGTCGGAAAAACGGTTCATGAAGATCCGCAGGTGCCGAACTTCGTGGAGCGTGGTCGATCAACGCCCAAACTGAAGGCGGGCATGACGATCGCTATCGAACCGATGGTGAATGCGGGAACCGCCCGGGTGAAAGTCTTGGGAGACGGCTGGACCGTGCTAACGCAGGACGGTCTGCCTTCAGCTCATTTTGAACACACCGTTTTGGTGACCAAAGATGCACCGGAAATTTTGACATGTTCGGAGAAGATTCCGTCTTCGCTGAAGGTGTCGTAGTGGCGATCCGTTCCGATCGGGCTTACGAAGTTAAGCTTCCGAACGGGCATCGCCTGATCGCCTTTGTAACGCGGAAAGACCGCGGAAACAAAAAATCAATTGAAATTGGAATGAAGATTCCAGTAAGATGCTCGCCTTTCGACTTGTCCAAAGGGCAAATCGTCTATTTGACAGTTTAATTTATTACGAAACATGAAAGTTCGTCCGTCAGTTAAAAGATTGTGTGAGCACTGCAAAGTGGTCAAGCGCGCCGGTGTGGTGCGGATCGTTTGCAAGAACCCTCGTCACAAACAACGACAAGGCTAAAGGCTTTATGGCACGCATACTCGGCATCGATATACCCAGCGAAAAACGCATCGACATCGCGCTTCGCTACGTTTACGGCATTGGCCCAAAACTCTCCAATGAGATCTTGGAAAAGACGGAGATTAAAGCATCTGTCCGCGCCAAAGACCTGACTGAAGAGCAACTGGCAAAGATAGTGCATGTGATTCAGGACGGCGAATATCTGGTAGAGGGTGACCTCCGCCGTGATATCACCATGAATCTGAAGCGCTTGAAGAGCATTCGCGCCTACCGGGGAATCCGGCATGAACGAGGGCTCCCTGTCCGCGGTCAACGCACATCCACCAATGCCCGTACCCGTAAGGGACCGAAAAAAACGGTGGGCGCCAAGCGCAATCCGAGCGCAAAATCTGGAATCCACTAGAATTAAATTTTTGACCTATGGCTGACGAAACCGAAAAGAACGATGCCGTGCCCAATGAAGAGGTGCCAGCACCCGCAGCACAAGTAACCGAATCCGCGAAGACTACGGAGGAGGATGCTGCGCCAAAAAGCGCTCCCCTAAACGAGGCTGCGGAGAGCGATGCTGCGCCCCAAGATGCGGCACTAAAGGATGCTGCGCCCAAAGATGCTGCGGTTCCTGCACCAAAGGCGAAAAAGTCCACCAAAGCTTCCAAAAAAGAAGCTGCGGAGAATGAGGCTAAAAGCGGCGAACCGGCATCAGCCGCTGCGCCTACTGCCGCTCAGTTGCTCGGCGAGGATGACCTGGGTGCCGCTAAGATCGTCAAGGCAAAGCAATCGAAGAACGTACCAGTTGGCATTGTGAGCATTGTGGCCACGTTCAATAACACTATTGTTTCCGTCACTGATTTGCGTGGTAACGTGATCAGTTGGTCCAGCGCCGGGCGTGTTGGTTTTCGCGGTTCCCGGAAGAGTACCTCTTACGCGGCGCAGCAGGTCGCTCAGGATGCTGCCCGTCAGGCGATGTCTCACGGATTACGCGAAGTCGAGGTTCGGGTCAAAGGACCCGGTTCGGGTCGCGAATCTGCCATTCGCGCGCTTCAGGCCATCGGCTTGGAAATCAGTTCGATCAAGGATACCACTCCGGTTCCTCACAACGGTTGTCGCCCCCGCAAGAAACGTCGGGTCTAATTACTAACTTTTACACGATCAGCAGATGTCACGTTATACAGGTCCCCGCACTCGACTGAGCCGCCGTTTTGGTGTGCCCCTCTTTGGGCCGTCCAAGTATTTGGAGCGCCGTGCTTATGGCCCCGGCCAGCACGGTCCCAAAGGCGGACGCCGCAAATCCACCGATTACGCTTTGGCGTTGGCGGAGAAACAGAAGCTTCGGTTCTACTACGGACTGCAGGAAAAACAGTTTCGCCGGGCTTACGCCCAGGCCGCTTCCAAACGGGGGGTTACGGGCGAGATCATGTTGCAAATCTTGGAGAGCCGACTCGACAGCGTCGTGTTCGGTCTCGGATTGGCCACGACCCGGGCAGCCGCCCGGCAGATGGTGGCCCACGGTCACGTTCAGGTAAACGGGACCAAGGTTTCCGCATCCTCGTTTCATGTCCGCGTCAATGATGTGGTCGAAGTGAAGGACAAGAGCGGGTCGCGCCAGTTGGCGACGCGCAACATGGAACTGTCCACCAGCCGGCCCGTGCCCGATTGGTTGCAAATTCAGAAGGACAGCTTCAAAGGATCGTTGCTTCGTCAACCGACATTGGATGAACTGAAGCCAATGGGTAACATCCAGACGATCGTCGAATTTTATTCCCGTTAAAC
>JBLFYM010000057.1:0-35648 GCA_047608975.1 Limisphaerales bacterium
AAACTGCATTTTCAGTCTCGAGGTTAAGTCCCGTGAGTTCCTGAATCGCCGCTTTCATCTTCGGATGTTTGTCACGGTAACGCTCTCGCAGCGTGCCTATCTCAGCCCGTTTCTGAAGGGCGGTTTCCCGTAGGGAGGCGACCCGAGGGTCAGCGATAATCGATTGCACGGACAGCAAGCGATCCACGTCATTGGAGTACTGTTGAATCATCTTCCAGTCCGTGTCCAAAGTAAGTAGCTTGCTTCGTTCCACCGACAATTGCTGACTCAAAGAAGTCAACTCAGCAGAGACTGTGTCGTTCTCCCCGATTGACAGTGAGTTTGTTTGAAGGAAATTTTGAGCGGTTTGTTGCGCCTCGCGCAACGCCTCCTTCAGGTCGCCCGTCGATTCAGTCAGTAATTCTCCTTTCTTCACGCCGCTCCCTGAGTCGCGGCGGATATCCCACGCGACGAACTCTTCCACTAAGGCTTGAGTAGCGCGTTGTGCAAATTCGGGGTCGCTGTCCACGAAACTCACGTCTACTAATCGTGTGCGAGTTCGTAGACTTGAACGAACGCGTAATCCCAAGTAACCAACTGCGGCATTAGTAGTCAGTCCGTTGGTAAATATACCCAGAAGGTGGGAATCATTGGTGAGATTCAAGCGTGTAACAACGGCGTCCAGAACTTCCCTACGTCCAATTGTTTGTGCCAATGTGTTCAATTTATCCCTCTCCGAGTAGCGCCCCTCCTGGGCGCGCTCATCTCCCAAAATAACGTTCCCCCTGAACTCCACAATCAGGCTCGCATTACTGGTGTACAGGACAGGCGCAGTTTTCAGGTAGTAGTAGCCTCCACCCGCCGAAGCGGCCAAGATCAGGATGATGATCCAGGCCTTATCCAAGACAACGTCTACGGTCTCGCGAAGCGAAACCTGGCGGCCCGAGGACAACGCATCCTCGGTCTCATTGATCCCTGAGAAACCCATCAGAAAAATCGCTCTGTAACGGTGACTTTGTCACCATTCTGGAGAAGGAACGGTTTTCCGGCGTCACGCGCAAGTTTATCAGCATTGACCTCGTAAATTTCCTCAGTGTTTCCCTCTTTGCGTTTCACTATAACTTTGGATGGCCGAGCCAACCGCGTAAAGCCCCCTGCCAGACCGATACCTTCCAGGAAATCGATCGTATTCTTTCCTTCAGGAATTGAGATAAGCCCAGGTGTGTTCACATGTCCCAGTATGAGAAAAGTGCTCATGTTCGTGGACACTGTGTGAGTCAAAAATACCTGTGGGTTGACGAGGTAGTCCCGATTGTAGAGGGACTGGATCAGATTTTTCGCATCTTTGACACTCATGCCTCCAACGACAACATCACCCAAAAGAGGCAATGCGACACTCCCGTCTCTGAGTATTTTACCCCGCGTCTCCATGTCATCCTCTCGCCAAACCCGCATTTCAATCAAGTCCCCAGGGGCTAGTAAGAGCGGCGCCCCCACCCCCTTCGACGCGCGAAGGGAAGCTCCTGAGAACTTCCCTTGCGCGAAGGAGTGATAATTGAATGCGATGAGTATCGTGAGGTATAGGATGCTACGGAAGTTACTACCAATACCGTTGGAATTCATTCTGTATTTTAAAGAACATGAGTTCTCGCGGTCACACTGTAACAACTTGCTTTTAGAAACTATAGGACAAGTTCAGACCAAGGCGATGATTGGTAAAGTCATTGCCGTTACTCACTAGATCAGAATCGTTTCGTGCGAACTGATAGAAAACGTTCGCAGCGGCACGCTCCATCAATTTGACACCCAAGGACGGCCGAATAAACCAATAGTTATCCTCGCGGGCAGGGAAATCGCCAAGTTGAACCGGCTCTATAGCAAAGAAATCGTTCATCGAATAACCAACTGCGGCATTCAGCTTGTAGCGATCGCTCAACTGATGAGTCACAACCGAATCAATACTGGTGCGAAGGTTCGCCTGGTTAACAATCGTATTCGCCGGAGATGTCCCCCTCGAGGCATTGAGTGAAACAACTGTCAACGGGGTTGCCTTCCAATCAGCACCCACTCCAAATCGAAGAAATGCCTTATCCACATCTACACCCTGATACTGCCGGAATTCGACACCCACTTCAGCAGATATACGGGTCTTTTCCGAGGCCGACCAGATCCCACGAACGTTCCCCTGCTCAAAGATGGAATTCCGACCGATTCGATCTTGGCGAACGCCTGTATCGACCTGATCATAACCAACTGCAGCACCTATGCCGACGTGCATCTTAGGCGTCAGTTCATAATCAAGAAGTCCATTGGCCTGACCGCGCCAGCTATCGAAGGCATTGACCGAGTCAAAGTCATTGTAAACCGATACGAAGCTACTTTCCAAATTCGACCGATCACCCAAGTCATAGACTCCATTAAGAGCCGACGTATACGCCACTCGCTTCAACCGACCGCGAGCAGCAAGGAGCGTGACATCTGCATCCTGCTGAGAAACGACAGTCTGGTCAAAGCGCCATCCAAGACGACCCGTATTAACACCAAACCCCAGGGACCCATTATGAAGCGTTGTATTCGCCCCGTCATTGTCCATGAAAAATTGGAAATCGGCGTTATACGCGGCTGAGAAGAATGCCGAGGTCTGACCACGATAATCACCGGCACCGAGGACCACACCCGGCAGAATAGAGTGGATAAAATCTTCCACTTTATTACCACCAGAGTGCCCCATGAAGATATTGTCATCGTAGGTGAAATCGTAAGCCAGGCTTGGCCGGACCTCAACAGCCCCGATTTTGAATAATGCAGGAGTTTGAGCCCCGGCAGTAAAACCACTCGCCGCTAGTGCAGCACCAAGCAAAACGCGTCTATAGTTCCTCATAAAATTAGTCTTAGTATATCAGTTTAATCTTTTCTTCAAGGCGTGACCACACTGCCATCACCACTACCACTACCACCACCACCACTAGCAGCAGCCGCACCAACCAGACCAGCACCACTACTAGCAGTTTTTGCCGCCACACCTGCACCACCACCACCTACAGCAGCACCACGCGGACTCACAACTAGCGGACTGCCAACAGGACCCATTAACGCTTGAACAGAAGGAAGTTTTGCGGAATCGTTAAGAGTAGTTAGTGGGTTAGAAGCAAGTTTAGCTAAGCTACCAATACCGGTGGTCCTCGGAGAACCCCACACAGCCCCACCACTTGGCGTCTGGAATAAAACTTCACCGTCCGGTCCAACCTTACCTTCATCGGTCTCAGACTTATCCTTCGCCAGGAGGTCCGGCGCGGATTCGGCCGAAGCCACCGTCACGACTGCATCCGTGTAAGCGGAACCGACTTCCTGTTCCACCGAAGCCACTGTGACTACTGCACCCTCACTGGAAACGGTCTTGGAAATATTTCCTTCAACAGCCAACACTTTAGCCGCCTTAACAGCCTCCGTCACAGTGAAACCATCACCGGAGGAAACGAGTTCTGACTCCCCAGATGCAAGTAAAGCCAACTCCGACTGGAGATCCGCTTCCAGAGCGCGTTCCTGCTGAGGAACGTAGACTGCGTTTGCGTAGAGTGAAGCAACCAATGCCCCGCCAGCAACGAAGCTGGCAGCAGTTTTCCCGATGGATGATTTCGTTTTCATAAAATTTTCTTTGTTAGCGTGTCAGCGTTACTGGGTTTATTTTTTTAAACTATTTGATTCGATGTGTACCTGCCTGTTTTTTGAACGCGGCGCACGAACCGGATCTTTCATAGGGGTTCCCCCTGAGCGGGTCAAGGCGTTTTTGACGTTTTTTTTAAAAAGCTAACCAGCGCGCGGGTTGTGATCAGGAGAGATCCTCCATGTTGCCCGATGACGGTCTGCCAAGGTGATTTCACTGAAGATTCGCTCTGCATCAACATTTTTTGCAAGTTCGCTTTCAATTCACGCTCGTCTGGCACCTGGGTCAACGCCGTTGCAGCCTTAAGGGCCCTCACAACATCGGTGAAATTGCCCATCTTTGGTCCCACCACGACGTTCTTTCCCAACGCGACCGGCTCAATCGGGTTCTGTCCTCCACCAATGGTCATCGGAAAGCTTTTACCCACGACAACGAAATCCGCTGCTCGATACGCATCGAGCAGTTCCCCAGTCGTGTCTATCAGCAGGCACTCGGGTGGCTCAGCGTTCGAATTCTGTTCCCAATTGCCCTTCAATTCGCTTCGCCGCACGAGTTTCAACCCGTCAACCCGAAGCTCCATGGCCAAGGCGGCCCCGCGTTCCATGTGTCGGGGCACGAGGATGAGAAAGAGGTCATCAAACTCAGTCCGGAGTTCCCGCCAAACACGAACCAACATGACCTCCTCGCCTGGATGAGTGCTCCCCCCGACCAGAACCCGACAATCGCGGACACCTAGGCCGATCAGAATTTCTGAAAAATCCGTCCGTTGTGGACCATCGACATCCACCGCATCGAATTTCATGTTCCCGGAGACCAGCACAGCCTCCGGCTGACATCCCAATTGAATCCACCGTTGGGCATCCGCATCAGTCTGGGCACAAATCAGTGAGAACTCGGAGAACAGCGGCTTGAAGAGAAACCCGAATCGACCGTAGCCACGACAAGATCGCTCCGAAAGCCGGGCATTTACGAGACTCACCGGGATATTTTTGCGACCCGTCTGCCAGATGAAATTTGGCCAGATCTCCGCTTCAACCAAAACCACCAGACTGGGTTCAATCGTGCGCAAGGCCCGGGCCACGATCGGGCTGAGATCCACGGGGTAGTAAATCGCTCGTGAGCCCAGGGGGAGTCTTCGTGTCAACGTCGCCATTCCCGTGGTGGTGGTCGTGGTCAGAAGAAATTGATACCCCTCCCCCGTCAACTCCGCCTGCAACCGTTCTACGAGGGGTAAAGCCAGATTCACCTCCCCCACACTGACCGCATGGATCCAGATGACCGGCCCGCGCCTGGCCCACTCGCCAAGTTCCGGATCGTAGAACCCAAACCGCTCCCAAAATCCCCGCCGCCAATCCCCGCGCCGGATCAAGCGCCACAGGTAGTAGGGTGCCCCCACAACAAAGAGGATCGTGAACAAGAGATTGTAGAGCAGGCGAACCAAGCCGTCTTTGAAGCACAGTGACAGGCAGCAATCCAAGCAGAAAGCGCTGGTATTCAACCACTAATGCCGATCCGAAGGTTTGACGGCACCCACGAATCATGGCTTGTTTCCCGGAGATCGACTCTCTATAAATCGGTCTCAAGCAATCGGTTTTGGATACTTCGGGAACAGCTCTAAAAATGGTTTCGTGCGGCAAGTGCGGGGCCAAGTGTTTCATTTCCTCCGGATTGGGGGATTTTGAAACTGTCGACTGCACCAAGTGCGGGCATCCGGTCATGATGCCCGTGCAAATGGGGCAGTTCCAACTCCGCGAGTTCATCGCATCCGGCGGCATGGGAACCGTCTTCAAATCTTGGGACGTCAATCTTCATCGCGAAGTCGCCGTGAAGATCATGAAACCGGAGTTCGCCCAGGATCCGGCTCAAGTTGAAGAATTCGTGAAGGAATCACGGGCCTGCGCCGGTCTGAATCACACCAACATCATCCACATCTTCTCCTTCGACGAGGCCGACGGAAACAAATACCTGGTGATGGAACTGGCCGAGAACGGCACGCTCGATGAACGGATTGAGAACGAAGGCATGGTTCCCGAACTCGACGTCCTGGACGTGGGTATCAAGATCGCCTCCGCATTGGATGCCGCGCTGCGCCAAAATCTGCTTCATCTGGACATCAAGCCCGGCAACATTCTTTTCAACGCCGATGATCCACCAGAGCCCAAACTCGTTGATTTCGGCCTCGCCCAGAGCGCCGATGAAGAACGCGGTTATGAAGAGCCGGAGGGTATCTTTGGCACCCCTTACTACATCGCACCGGAGCGACTTGCTGAGAATCGCGAGGATTTCCGATCCGACATGTACAGCTTGGGCGGAACGCTTTACCATGCTCTGACAGGGCACGTGCCTTTCGAAGCTCCGGACATTCAGGACGTGGCCAGCGCTCACATCCACGAGCCGCTTATCCCACCGAATCACGAGCTGCCCGATATCCAGGAAATGACCAACGAGTGCATCTGTCGCTCAATGGAGAAGAACCCGGACGAACGTTATCAGAGCTACGATGAATTCATCATGGCCCTCACCGCCGCGCGCAGCCACCTGCTGATCCAGAAGTTCGGCGCCGGCACCTCCTTCTAAGCGGCTCCCGGTGATCAACACCGTTCAGTTCGCGCTGTACATCGCCACCGCATGTCATTGACCGGCCAACGTCCCGCCCCCCTCCCGAAGAAGGGATTTCTCAAACTCGCTGCTGAGGTTCTCGATCACGGCGGCCCCGGCTATCTCCAATTCGCCATTACCAATCTGTGCAATGCAGACTGTGATTTCTGTGGCTTCGCGCGGTCAAAGTTCGATTCCCGCCAGCGAAAAAGCGTCACCCTTCAGGAGGCAAAAGACGTCGTCGACATCTGCGTCCAAAACCACATCGGCTACCTTCTGTTCGTAGGCGGTGAACCCATGGTCCATCGGGATCTGACGGCCATGGTCCGATACGCTGCTGAACGGGGAATTCACCCCATGATCTGCACCAACGGTGGACTCTGGACCGAGACGAACCTTCGTGAATTGACCGATGCCGGAGTCAGCAGCGTCATCATGTCGATCGACGCCCACGAGACCGATGTGCACGAATCCAATCGGGGCCTCAAAGACGTCTGTGCGAAAATCAAACAGGCCAACGAATTCTTTCATCGTGCCGGAGTGCAAACCACCGCCAGCATCACGGCCAGCAGGCTGATCGAAGACTACGACCGACTGCCTTCCTTCCTGGAATCCCTCGGATTCCAGAGCTGTACGTTCAGTTATCCGTTGACCAATCTTGAATCCAGCTACCTCAGTTTCAGCGACAGCGGACTCGTCAATTTCTCTCCCGATGAATTGTTTGACGTGTTCGAAAAGATCAGGTCGATGAAACAGACCAGCGGTTTCCCCGTCGTAAATCCGAGCGAATCACTCTTGGAAATGCAACGCCACATCCGCGGCGAAAAACAGAAGTTCGGATGTCTCGGCGGGCACAAATACTTCTATCTCGACTGGCACCTCGATCTCTATCGCTGTCACTTTTGGGAGCAGCCAATGTGCAATATCTACGACTTCGATTCAACCCGGCTCATCCGTGACGGTTGCCAACGCTGCATGATCGATTGCTACCGAGATCCCAGCATCCTCCAGCACATCGCGATCAACGCCAGCGACGCCTGGCAGAATCTCAAGCGCGGCCAGCTGCTGGCAATGGCCGGAAACATCCTCGACTCCCGAAACATCACTTCGCTCAAGGCGGTTTGGGAAGACCGCAAATGGATCAGCAAGGTCTGATCACGGCCGTCAAAATTCGTTTTGACCGAACCTTCCTGCCGGGCCTACCGTTAGAACGTGGCTAAAGCCTTTGCATCACACTCGCAGAATCACGCCTTCACCTGGATGAACGGGCGCGAGCGCGAAGGCCTTACCCTGTTGAGTCGGCGCAGCATGTTGAAGGCGGGATGGGCCGGCCTCGCCGGACTGTCGCTTCCCGGTCTGCTCGAGGCTCGGGCCGCAGCGGCGAAGGCCGGACGTCCGATGAAGTCGAACAAAAGCGTCATCCTGCTGTGGATGTCCGGTGGGCCCAGCCACATCGACACCTGGGATCCCAAACCCGATCGCCCCCGCGAAAACCGAGGCCCGTTCGACACGATTCCCACCGCGATACCCGGCGTGCGAATCTGTGAGTATCTGCCCAAACAGGCGGCGATGCTCGACAAGTTCTCCATCCTCCGGTCGGTGAATGCGCGCGGCAGCAGCCATCAGCCGAACCAGGTTTTCCAAACCGGCAACGTGCTCGCCGCACCGCGCACCAACCGCAAAGGCCACCTCTATCCCGCCATCGGATCGATTGTGGGGCAACACCGGGGATCGAACGATTCGTCGCTTCCGCCCTACGTCATCCTGAATCTTCGCGACCGGACGCATTTCGCCTGGGGCGGATATCTCGGGCGCCACAACGATCCTTTCGTCGGAGACAAGGTCGCCCGCCGTCTGCAGCTATCCACCGGCTTGGATATCGACCGCCTGCGGGATCGTCGCAAACTTGCTTCGGGCATGGATCAGATCCGGCGCGATGCGGATCAGTCGGGCGGTATGGAAGCGCTCACACAGTTCGAACAAAAGGCCTTCGACATGCTGGCCGGCGACAAGGCACGAAACGCGTTCGACGTTACCCGAGAGCCGCAGAAAACCCGTGATCGATACGGCTCCCACGAATGGTCACAAAAGGCATTGCTCGCCCGTCGCCTCGTGGAATCAGGGGTGAGTTATGTGACGGTCGATCTGAGCAACCATTCCGCCTCCGGCACTTGGGACACTCACGGGGACAATATTCCTCCCTACGGCGGAATATGGAATGGACTGCGTCCCCTTCTTCCAGTTTTTGATCACCTGATCACGACACTCGTCAGCGATCTTGAAGAGAAAGGCATGCTCGACGACGTCCTCGTCATCGCCATGGGTGAGTTTGGCCGGACGCCCGAACTCGGCACGCAAGGCAGCACCGACGGCAGGAACCACTGGCCGCGGGTCATGTCGATGTGCATGGCCGGCGGCGGATTTCGGCATGGGCAGGTCATCGGATCCACCGAACCGGATGGCGGTGAGATCAAGGAACGTCCGGTCACCCCAGGCGACCTCGCCGCCACGATCTATCACCATATGGATGTGCCGCTGGATGGGCACTACCTCGATACGCAGGGAAGACCGATGCTGATCGTCGACAACGGACGACCCATCCGGGAATTGATTTAGCTGATCTGGCCCACCCCAAGCGCTGGCTGGATCAGTTCGAGTTTTCTGTTTTTTCAATCATCCACGGCCACCGTTGCAATTCTTTATCGGGTCATTTATGCATCCCACATGCATCGACTCGCACTCTCACTTTTTGCATTCGCGCTGCTCGCCTCTTCGGCAACGGCGGCAAAGAAGCCCAACTTCGTAGTCATCTTCTGTGACGATCTGGGATACGGAGATCTCAGTTGTTTCGGGCACCCAAGCATTCGAACGCCACACCTGGACAACATGGCGGTGGAAGGCCAGAAGTGGACGAGCTTCTACGTCGCCGCCAGCGTCTGCACCCCCAGCCGCGCGGGACTGATGACTGGGCGGCTGCCAATTCGCAGCGGCATGTGCTCAGACAAACGCGCCGTTCTGTTTCCTGATTCGGCGGGCGGGCTGCCGCAATCCGAGATCACGATCGCGCGCGCATTGAAAACGCAGAAATATGCGACCGCGGCAGTTGGCAAATGGCATCTGGGTCATCTCCCCAAATACCTGCCGACCAGTCATGGTTTCGACAGTTACTTCGGCATTCCGTATTCCAATGACATGGACAAGGTGCGCAGTTCTCCCAACCACTTTGAGAACGCCGAAAAGGAACTGATCTCCTCTTACAACGTGCCCTTGCTGCGCAATACCAAGGAACTGGAGCGCCCCGCTGATCAACGGACCATCACCCGCCGCTACACCGGGGAGGCGGTAAAATTCATCCACCGCAATCAGAAGAATCAGAACCCCTACTTCCTCTATCTCGCACACAGCCTGCCGCACATCCCGCTGTTTCGGCACAAGGAGTTTCACGGGCGGAGTTCCAACGGAATCTATGGAGACGTCATCGAAGAGATTGATTGGTCAGTCGGGCAGGTGTTGAACGCCGTGCGCCGCACCATGGATCAGACCTATGTGATTTTCACCTCCGACAACGGCCCTTGGCTGACCTTTAAAACACATGGCGGCAGCGCCGGTCCCCTGCGTGAGGGCAAGGGCAGCACCTGGGAAGGTGGCATGCGCGAACCGACCATCATGTGGGCCCACCCCAAACCTCTGGCCACAGGCATCGTCCACGAAATGGGGAGCACCTTGGATATCCTCCCCACCTTGGTAGGTCTGGCCGGCGGCAAAGTGCCAAAGGATCGCACCTACGACGGATTTGACCTAACGCCAGTCCTGCACGGCACGGGCGCGAGTCCGCGCAAGAACATGTTCTTCTACCACGGCGAGCAGCTCTTTGCGGTGCGCAGCGGCCCCTACAAGGCGCACTACCAGACGAAGGAACGTTACATGGGGCAAAGACAGGCACGTCAGCACAACCCGCCGCTGCTCTACCACGTCGGTCACGATCCCGGCGAGAAACACGATATCGCCCCAGACAACGCGGCCCGGTTAGCCCTGATCCAAAAGATCGCCGACGCCCACAGCAAAACTGTCGCGGCCGTCGAAAACCAGCTGGAGAAACGGCTACCGAAGAAATAGACGGCAGCTTCCGCCTCCCGCGCAATGGTTCAGACCTACGACATCGCTGCCTCGTATCGCGCGAATTATGACGCTGGACCGCAGTTCAGTGATCCGCCTCCGGAAATCCCGGAGACACCACTGAAGACATTCCTTGGCATCCCCGTCCGCAGCCGAATCGGGATCGCTGCGGGATTGCTTCTCAACAGCAAGTGGATCACCGGCTACGCGCGCCACGGATTCGACATCCTGACCTACAAGACCGTCCGCTCTGCATATCGCCCCTGCTACGAAAAGCCCAACTGGGTGTTCGTCGATGGTGATGGCAGCTCCGAGGGACCCGTATACGCCATCACTGAACCTCCAGCAGACCCCATCCAAATCACTTCTGCCGTCTGTTTCGGCATGCCATCGATGGATCCCACCGAATGGCGGGCAGACATCGCTCGCGCCAAATCTGAACTCAACCACGGTCAGGTGCTGATCGTGTCCGTGGTCGCAACCCCGGGTAAAACCGCCACAGTTATCGACGTGGCCGCAGATTTCGCGCGATGTGCACACTGGGCCACGGAAGCCGGAGCCGATGTGATTGAAGCCAACTTCTCCTGCCCCAACGTCTGCACACCAGAAGGCACGATCTACCAGGATCCCCGACTCAGCCGTTCAATCGCCGAACAGATTCGCGCAAAAATCGGCACTGCGAAACTGCTGCTCAAAGTCGGACACTTCCGGACCAAACCCGGATTGGAAGAATTCCTCATTCAGATGAACGGCGTCGTCGATGGCATCACCCTTGTGAACGGCATCAGTCGTCCCGTGCTCCACAGAGATGGCACTCCAGTTTTCGGAGAGGACTACGTGAAGGCGGGCGTGCTGGGCCGCGCAATCCATGAACCCTCCGTCGCCAACGTCCGAGACGCGGGCGGAATCATCGCCGCCCATTCGTTGAATCTGGAAATAGTCGCCGTCGGAGGTATTTCGAAAAACGAAGACATGGCCGACTTTTTCGACGCCGGAGCCGGTGCGGTGCTGATGGGATCCTCGCCGATGTACCTCCCGCGATTGGCCGTGGATGCCAAACTCGCCCACCCGAATTGGTGAGCAACTCTCAGCACGAATACATCCGGATCACACTGCGTCTACCTCAGCCATGAAATCAATTCTCCTGGCACTCGTCGCCACCCTGCTACTCTCTCAGAGCGGATCCGCCGCTGAAGTCAACACTCTCACAGAGGATCAGAAGGGCAAAGGCTGGCGGCTGCTGTTCAACGGCAAGAATCTCGACGGCTGGAGGACTTACAAGAAGGATGGCACAATTGGCGACGCTTGGCAGATCAAGGAAGGAATCCTCCACAAAATCGGTGGAACCAAGGGCGGCGACGTCATGACGGTGGAAACCTTCGGCGACTTTGATCTCAACTGGGAGTGGCGCATTGAAAAGGGCGGTAACAACGGCATCAAGTATTTCATCCTCGAGTCCCGCAAAGCCACGATCGGCCACGAATACCAGATGCTTGACGACGAGAATTATGCAAAGGGCCCAGCCAAAGGGTTAACCGCCAGTTTTTACGCCGTGCTTCCGCCCGCCAAAGGCACAAAGCCGGTGAAGCCCGGTGCCTGGAATCACTCCCGAATTTTTGTAATCGGAGACACGGTCGAACATTGGCTCAACGGCGAGTTGGTTTTGGAATACGAACTTGGCAGCGAGCCCGTTCTCAAGGCGGTTCAGGACAGCAAATTCAAGAAGCACGCCGACTTCGGAAAGAAAGTTCGCGGCCACATTCTCCTCACCGATCATCGCGACGCCTGTCAGTTCAAGAACATCCGCATCCGTGAGTTCAAATAGAGTTGAGAGAGGAATCTCGCAGCTCGACCCGCTCGGCAGTGGCTTCACTTGACACGTTGTCGAACTACCTCAATTCCCCACCGTTCAGCTGCTGACGCAGTTGACGGAAGGTGATGAGCTTCATGTTCTTCTCATCCCAGAGCCGGCAGTTGATTGACTTCAGGCTCTGCCAGAATGTCAGCGTGTGGGCTTCCTCGAACATCGGGTCGGAAAGGTGACACTTCTCCAAATTGTAGTTGGGAACCCGAGAACTGAGGTGGTGGATATGATGAAAACCGATATTGCCGGTGAACCACTGCAACACCTTCGGCAGCTTGTAGTAAGAGCTGCCTTTCAATGCGGCCTCCTTAAAATCCCACTCGCCCCCGCGCAACCACACGACGTCCTCGAACTGGTGCTGCACGTAAAACAACCAGATACCCGCTGAACCAGCCATCGCAATCACCAACAACTGCAGAACGACCCAGGTCGGCCCGAACATCTGGATCATCAACGCACTGAGGGCAACGATCGTCAGATTGGTCAGCCAAACCGACTTCCGCTCGCGCGGTTTCGCCTGCGGCAGGATAAAACGTTCGGAAATAAGGAAGTGAATCGTGGGCGCAATCCCGAACAGAACGATCGGATTTCGGACCAGATGATACAGCGACCGACGCCAACGCGAGGACTGGAGATACTCGTCCACCGTCATGGTCCAGACATCACCAATCCCCCGCCGATCCAAATCCGCGTTCGTCGCGTGATGGGTCGCATGCGCCCATCGCCAATGATGGTAAGGCACGAAAATCAGCAACCCTGTCACGCAACCCCAAATGTCATTCGCACGCCGGGACTTGAAGAAAGAGCCATGGCCACAATCGTGAAAGATGATGAACACCCTGACCAACAGACCCGCGGCCAGCACTGTCAATGGAAGTGTGAGCCACCACGAAACCGAGACCGTGTGCGCCATCAGCACCCAGAGGCCAAGGTAAGCCCCCAGTGAATTCACCATCTGCCAGCACGCAACGCCCAACCTGGGCTGTTGATGTTCGGCCACTATTTTTTTCCAATCCCGACCCTCGCACGGGGCGGGGTCACACGTGGGAATAGGTTGGTTCAACATGTAGTCTGAATCGATTTGGAGCCGATAAGTTCTGGGTCAGTAGTTCTATCCGGTAAAAGTTACCAATGGTCGGACGTCAGGCAGTCGCCCGACGTTTCCCAAATCGACGATTGCCACCACGAGATCCGCCGGACTTTGCCTGCGTGTTTCCTCCCTGTCGATTACCACTTTGGACACCTCGTTGACCGCCGCCGCCGCTGTTTCCTCGCCGCTGCCCACCGCGACCGCCGCCGCCACCACCGCCACCGGGGCTCTTTCTCGGTCCACTGCCCGTGGCGCGAAACGCATCTTCACAGTGAAAATCGTGTTCCAGCTCAGCCGGAACTGAACGGCCAAGAAGACGCTCGATGTCCCGCAGCTGGCCGCGTTCGTCGCTGCTGCAAAACGAAATCGCATCACCTCGGGATCCTGCCCGGGCTGTTCGGCCAATGCGGTGAACATAGGTTTCAGCCTCATTCGGCAAATCGTAATTGATCACATGTGTGATATCGTCCACGTCCAAACCGCGGGCGGCAACATCGGTGGCCACCAGAACCCGGAACTGACCACGTTTGAAACCGTCCAGCGCTTTCGTGCGGGCAGATTGACTCTTGTTGCCGTGAAGTGCCGTGCCACTGATGCCCAAGGTATCCAACTTGCGAAGCACCTTGTTCGCGACGTGCTTCATCTGGGTGAAAATGAGCACCTTGTTCAGTTTCGGATCATCCAGTACGGACATCAAAAGCGCGTCCTTATGCTGCTTGCCCACGAACATCACCCGTTGCTCGATGCGTTCCACTGCCGGCTTGTCGGGAGTAATAGTGACGCGCGCCGGATTACGAACCATCGATTTGGCCAAATCCACCATTTTTGGTGGCATAGTGGCTGAGTAGAACAAAGTCTGCCGATTTGCCGGCAATCGGGCAAGGACCCGCTTCACATCCGGGATAAAGCCCATGTCGAGCATCCGGTCCACTTCATCCAGAATAAAGAACTCAACCTTGTCCAACTTGATGTAGCCCTGCTGCATCAGGTCCAGCAATCGCCCCGGAGTGGCCACCAGAATATCAACTCCGCGGTTGAGAGCCTTGACCTGACTATGCTGGCCGACACCGCCAAAGATCACCGTGTGGCTGATGTTCAAAAACTTGCCGTAAGTGCTGATACTGTCGCCAATCTGCGCAGCCAGTTCGCGGGTCGGGGCCAGAATCAGGGCTCGCGGCGTGTTCCGCTCTACCCGGCCGGACTTCGCGTTCAATTGCTGAAGCAACGGAAGGGTAAATGCGGCGGTCTTACCCGTTCCCGTCTGGGCGCTGCCCAACATGTCCCGACCTTCCAACAAAGGTGGAATGGTCTGTTCCTGAATCGGAGTGGGCGTCACATAGCCATTCGCTGAGACGGCTTTGCGGAGTTGGGGAATGAGGGAGAGAAACGCCCCTTCAAGGTTTTCGTCCCGCGCTGGAGACGACGAATGGTCTGCGCCCACGATGGGCGCGTTAGTGTTTTCGTTCATTTTTTTCCTGGTCCGGAGTTTAAAATCTCTACCCGCCGGACACGTGGAAAAGAATGCGCCGCAACTGAAGCAGCTATCAGGTGCCCCAACCCATTGAGTTGGAATACCTTAACCAAAATGCGAAGATTTTCGATTTCGAGCGCCAAAGTGCACTCTTCGAAAACCCTCGCAGCGGCGCAGTCCACTCGAATGACTCCAGTAAGGCAAGAAGAATCGTGCAAATGAAACATCATGCTCGCTGATTCCCGAACGGAATTCCCAATCGAATATCACCCCTTGGCCGCAAGAAAGCGGTGCTGAATGGAAAGTTAGAACGGACTTGCATTCCGTTCCACGCCCCGACTACATTCCGCGCCAGTTAACTGATTTTTAGTTATGGCTGAACTCGAAAACCGATACGAAGACAACAAATCCGGAACGTTTTATGTCGATGACCAGTGCATCGATTGCGATCTGTGCCGGGAAACCGCACCCGACAATTTCACCCGCAATGATGACGGCGGCTACTCCTTCGTCTTCAAACAGCCGGAGAGCGACGAAGAAACCGCACAGTGCAAAGAAGCCATGGAAGGCTGCCCAGTTGAAGCAATCGGCGAAGACGGCACCTGATCCGAGCATCCAGATACTCACCTTTTACAGACCCGCTGGTGAAAATCAGCGGGTTTTTTTGTGGCCACGGGACAGCTAGGATTGCTTCTGTGAAGAGGACTGTTCCAACACCCAATCGTTGCGATCTGGATGGCAATGACAGTGGGCCGCAAAGAATCCGCCCCGATGCTCCCAGAACCAGGGCCAAATACTCTCTCGATCTGACTCGGGCACCGCGAGAGACGCGATCTGCTCACGATTAAAAAACTGGAACCCGCCTTCGCGATTTGGTGGAGGCAGTTCGGCAAGCACGCTCTTCACTTCAAAAAGGAACATCAGCCAGTGCGCCTGTCCCTGGTAACCGAACTCGCTCACGATCCCAGTCAGGTGCAGATCCGCGGGTTGAAGATTCAGTTCCGTTTCTTCCTTCGCCTCGCGACACGCGCAGGCGTAAGGCGACTCGCCGGTCTCGATCTTCAGTTTTCCTCCCGGCGGGCTCCACAAACCTTGGTTGGGCTCAAACGCGCGCTTCATCATCAGCACTTCGTCAGCGGCGTTGAAGCAATAGAGCAAGGTTGCGATTTTGTAGGGGTATTTCACGGGCGTCATTTCGTCGTGGGCAACAGGCGGATAGTAGTGCGCAGAGGTGAAATACCCAATGACGAAGCAGAGCTTGGGGAGGAAGACGAGATTGATTGAAACAAATTGGCCATCCGCCAAACCATCGCGTTGGGTATTTGGGTATTTGGGTATTTGCAGCCACGTGACGAATGAACGAACATCACCCCGTGCTCCAACTGGGCCCACTTAAACTGACATCGAACCTGTTCCTGTCCCCGCTCGCAGGTTACACGAATCTGCCCATGCGACTCGTGATCCGAGAGCTTGGCGGCGTGGACATGTGCACGACGGATCTGGTGAATGCGCGCTCGTTGTTGGAGAAAAACAAGAAGGCTTTCAAGCTGATTGAGTCAAACGAGCAAGACCGCCCACTCGCCGTTCAGCTGTTTGGATCCGTTCCGGAAGAGATGCGGGATGCGGCGTTGTTCCTTCAGGAACGCGGGGTCTCTTCCATCGACATCAACATGGGTTGCCCCGTGCGCAAGGTGGTGAAGACCGGCGGCGGTTCCGCGATGATGACGGAACTGGACAAGACCGCGCACCTCGTCGCCACGATGGTCAATGCCCTCAAGATACCGGTCACCGCCAAGATGCGACTGGGTTGGGATGACAACAACATCACGGCACCGGAACTTGCCCGGGTGCTGGAGGACGCCGGTGTCGCGGCAATATTCGTCCACGGACGCACCCGGCAGCAGGGCTTCGACGGAGTGGTCAACCTGCCTGGGATCGCCCGGGTCGTGAAGGCAGTCAAAACCGTTCCTGTGATCGGTAACGGAGATGTAACCACCGTTGAAGCCGCCGACAAAATGATCCAGGAAACGGGTTGTGACGGAGTCAGTATCGGACGTGGCGCGTTTTACAATCCCTGGATCTTTGGCCACACCCGCCACTACCTGGCAACCGGCGAACGACTCCCCGATCCAACTTTTGAAGAGCGCATCCGGATCTTGTCGCGGCACCTCGACCTGATGGTGGAGGTCTTCGGAGAAAAGATGGGCTGCACCATGTTCCGCAAGGTCGCGCCGTGGTATGCCAAACGTTTCGGACCGGCGAATCTCTTCAACAAACGCGTGGTGCGAATCAACGCGGTTGCGGAATTCAAAGAGCTGCTGGCAGAATACATCGAGTGGCGTGCCCAATTCTGTGATGAACACGGCGATTTGCTGCCGCGTTATCAATTGCCACCGATGATTGCTTCGTTTATGAAGGAATCCGGTGCCGCGGCCCGCGAAACCATTCCGGTTCCCAAAGGACCCGTTGAGGTTTGGTGATGCCCGCTGCCCCCCAGAAAGGTCATGGAACTGGACAGCACAACCGCCCCCCGAAAGAGCGCCATCGCGCGGGCCCCACTTCTCATTCTGGCCGTAGCTTTGCTGGGGGCGTCAGTTTCCATCCACTCATTCCACTCCATTCGCGAAGCTGAAAGCAAAACCTTGCAGACCGCTTCCGAACGTCGCGTGGATGCCCTGCGAGTGACCCTGAAGGAACGGCTGGTCAGCTACCGCAGTACGGCGTGGTCGATTCGCCAATTGACCCGGTGGATGGGGAGCACCAATCACCATCGGTTCGCCGCGGTGGCGCAGGGGTATCTCAATCGACTGCCCGAAGTGAAGGTGATCGAACTCTCGCCGTATTTTCCTCAGCGACATCGTGAGATGTTCGAAGCGGGAGCAGCCGCCAGCGGCATCGATGATTTCGACATCTGGCGCAAGGGCACGAATGGCGAACGGATACCCGTGAGCGAGGCTGACCACTTTCTACCGATTTTCTATGTCGAGCCGCTGGCTCAGAACCGGGACGCGTTAGGTCTCGATCTGCTGCACACCGCGAACTCGAATGTCATCGCGCAATGTCGCGACACGGGCCGGATGCGCATGTCCGGCCCCATCCGCCTCACCCAAGATCCAGCGGGACGGCCCGCAGTGGTTTTTTACTCTCCCCGGTATCGCGGCGCGGTGCCCGCCGATGATCCAACGGAAGCTCTTATCGAAACGCGGCGTCAAAATTTTGCCGGCGTGGTGCAGATCATCGTGCGGACCTTCGATATGCTGAACGGACTGGTGCACGCTCTGGACCTGGACGGCATGGATATCGTGGTGGCAGATCGAAGCGAGCCTGAAACGCTGCTCTACTTTCGCTCGGCTCCGGATCGGGCCAATCCCATTCCGGAGCCGAGTCTTCAGGAACTGAAGTCGCAGCCACACTATCATCAACGCCTTCAATTCTCCGGCCGTGTCCTGCATATTGTCTGCCGCCCCTCACCTTCATACCTCGCCGTCCACCTCACCCATCGACCGCTGATCACGCTCGTCTCGGGACTCTCGTTCACGGGCTTGATCATTGGCTTCATCGTCGTGTTCAGTCGCCGAGCCAAGGTCATCGATGAACTCGTGGTCGCAGGAACCGAAGACCTGATCCGCTCGCAAAAGTTGCTGCTGGCAGGGCAGGCCGGCTTACGAAAGGTAAACTCCGCCATCGCGGAACTGCCGGGACTGGTCGCTATTCAGGACGGTGAGCACGGTCCCGCCTTGAGGTCGATCTGCGAAATGACAGCAATGAGATTCAATCTCGATCGGATGAGTATTTGGCTTTTTGACGCCGCCAAAAAAGATCTCCGCTGTGAAAATCTGTACGAACCGACACTGGACCGGCACACCAGTGGAGCGATTCTGAATGCGGCCGCGCATTCGGCCTATATCAGCGCCTTGGAACAAGACCGCCTGATCAGTGCTGTAAACGCCCGCCGCGATTCCCGTACCGAGGAACTGACGGCTGATTATCTCGAACCAATGGGGGTGTATTCTCGAATCGACACCCCCATCCGTAAACAGGGGCGGCTGATCGGCGTCGTTTGCGGAGAGAGCGTCGGCAAACACCGACGTTGGACCCGGGAAGAAGAGACCTTTGCCCTCGCTTTGTCCGATACCGTGGCGCTGCTACTCACCGAAGGGGAACGGCAGCGGGCCGGCAAGGAGTTGCGATCGTCGCAGCGATTCCACCAGTCTTTGGTGGAAAATCTGCCCCACTTCGTATTCCGCAAAGACCTCGTCGGGCGTTTCACCTTCGTAAATGAACGTATGGCCCAGACTTGGGCCGTAGGAACGGGGGGCATGCTCGGTCTCACGGATTTCGATATCTCACCGAGAGAGCTCGCCCTCCAATATCAGAAAGGCGACCAGCGGGTTGTGCACACTGGAAAGACTCAGGAATTCGTCCAAGAGTGCACTCTCGGCACCGGGGAACGAGCGCTCCTGCACACCACAAAATCTCCTCTTCGAGATGACTCCGGCACTATCATCGGCGTCCAGGGTATTTCGATCGACATCAGCGAACGTTATCGATTGCAAGACGCCCTCTCGGCAAGTGATGAGCGGTTTCGCGTATTGGTCGAGAATCTCGATTGTGTCGCCTGGGAAGGGGCACCTGACAGTACCCAGTTTACTTACGTCAGCCAACAGGCAGAAAAGATCCTCGGATACCCGTCCGCGCTGTTTATCGATGATCCGGATTTCTGGCTGGATCATGTGCATGAGGATGACCGCGTGGCAGCGCGTGACGAATACCAGAAGGCAATTGAACTGGCGACCGATCGACAGTTCGACTGCCGGATGATTGATCGCGACGGAGCGGTTCTCTGGCTGCGAAACCTGATCACCGTTGAGCGGAATTCACAGAACAAGTCCGTTCGAATCCGCGGCCTCATGATCAATATCAGCGAGTCACGCGAGCTCCTCCATGAATTACGTGAGAGTCGCGAACGAATGACCCTCTTCATCGAACACACACCCACTTCTGTCGCCATGTTCGACCTCGAAATGAGATATCTCATCGCCAGCCGACGTTGGTATGAGGACAACGGATTGGACGGGAATGTTGTCGGACAATACCACTACGATCTGGTTCCGGATATCCCCGAGCGGTGGCGCCAGAGCCATCGGAAATGTCTGGCCGGTGATTCTGATCGCTGCGACGAGGATCCTTTTCGCCGAGCGGACGGTTCTCTGGACTGGGTGCGCTGGGAGATTCATCCCTGGCACGAAGGGAACGGAGCAATTGGCGGCATTGTCATATTCTCGGAAACTATCACCGACCGCGTCAACGCGCGTCTGGAACTCGAACGGAGCCAGGCGATCCTGCAGGCAACCGGACGATCCGCTGAAATCTTTCTGAAGGCAACCAGCTGGCAGGAGGCTGTACCTAAAGTTCTTTCACTGTTGGGCCACGCAACCGGAGCGGAACGGATCTGTCTGTTTGAGAACGCCCAGGAGGAACAGAATCATATCGGCCGGTTCCGTTTCGACTGGCAAGCCGAGAAAGGACCCGCCGCCGCGGGCAATGCCGTAGCCGACATCGACTGGACCCAGCCCGCCCTGGCCGAATGGGTGCAAGCATTTGAGCGGGGAGAACAGATTATGGGACCGGTGGCACAGCTGGATGACACTGCTGCCGACCGCCTTCACCGTGATGACCTGAGATCGATGCTCATTCTGCCCCTGCGGGTGGAGAACAACTGGTTTGGCGTGCTGTGTTTCCACAAATACAGTGAGGATTACACCTCAAACGAATCCGAGTATTTCGCCCTTCGAGGCGCGGCTGACAACCTCGCCGCCGCGATCGAGCGCGACCTGGCAAATCAGGAGAAGCTGTTAATGGAGCGGAAACTTCACGAAGGTCAACGCTTGGAAAGCCTGGGCGTCCTGGCCGGCGGCATCGCCCATGACTTCAACAATCTGCTGACCGCCATCATCGGCAATGCCGGACTCGCCCGCCTCGACGCGGATCCCCACTCGGGAATCAGTCAATCTATCGACACCATCGAACGAACTGCACTGCGGGCGGCCGATCTTTGCAAACAGATGCTGGCCTACGCCGGCAAGGGGCGGTTCGAAATGCGACCACTCGATCTCAACGCCTTGGTCGGTGAAACGATCGAACTGCTTAAGGTCTCCATCAGCAAGAAGATCACTCTCGATCTGAATTTGCTGGGATCGCTGCCCACGGTCAGGGCCGATCGCGCACAGATGAGCCAGATCCTCATGAATCTCGTCATCAATGCTTCCGAGGCGATCGGTGAAAGCGTCGGTCGAATTCTGCTTACCTCCACGACGCGGCGGCTTGATCGCAGCTTTCTCTCCCGGGCGCAGAACGGAGGAAACCTCGAACCCGGAAACTATGTCCTGCTCAGTGTCTCGGACACTGGAGGCGGGATGGATGAAGCCACTCTGGCGCGGGTGTTTGAACCCTTCTTCACGACAAAATTCACCGGTCGTGGACTCGGGCTGGCGGCCGTACTTGGGATCGTCAATTCACATGACGGCGCGTTGCATGTGAAAAGTGGCGCAGGCGAAGGCACTGAGTTCACGCTGATTCTCCCTCGTTTTGACGAAGCCCCCAAGCCCGCTTCACTCAGCGGCGGGGAGAGCGAAGAGACCCACGATTTGAACCAAACGAAAAGCCGCCGAATCCTGGTGGTGGACGATGAGGACGACGTTCGCGATGTGACTGAGGGAGTGCTGAAAGGCTTGGGCATGGAAGTCGTGACCGCCCGGGACGGGCAGGAGGCGGTCGATTGCTATCAATCTCACAACGGCAATTTCGATCTCGTGCTCATGGATCTGACCATGCCGCGCCTGGGTGGGTTGGAAGCTTTTTCCAAAATGCGAGAGTTCAACCCCGCAGTGAAGGCACTGCTGATGAGCGGTTATAACGAGGAATCGGCTACCGCCGAATTTGCCGACCACGGACTCGTCGGGTTTCTCCAGAAACCTTTCCGGGTGAAGGAGCTTCGCGCGATCGTGATCGAGAAGTTGCGCGCGCTTACGGCTTGATCGTGACGTCGGCCCACTCGAGGTCGTGACGGATCGCGTATTCCTTCAGAGCCCGCTCGTTTTCCATCAACACACAGCGGACCACGCTGGAATCATCAAGATACCCAAACTCTGAAGCAACATTGGGAATGAGATCGGTCTGCTTGTGCGCGTAAGCCAAGGCAAAAGCTGCCTCGGCGACCGTACCCAAAGGAATTCCCTTATCCGCTCCCTCCATAAAATCTTCAATCACATCCGCCAGAAACTCGAGCTGCTCGACCAGGTGCGGATACTTTGGCGCGTTAATCTGGGAGAACTCGATCTTCAGCATCGGCAGTTTTTTGTGAATGCCCTCAAGAATGCGCTGATTCACCTCTGACGCCCCATGATGCACGAATTTCTTGATCTCAGCCATGGGCCGAGCATGCGTCATTCCCATGTTCGCTGACAAGTTTTTAGCCGCTGAGGGAAATCACCCAAAGGCCTCATGAACAGGCGCGCCCCCTTCGACACCCGTGGGCTTTTCAAGCAACCCGTGATGATCGTATTCGAGACTCTCCGAGTCGATTCCCAAGGCGTGCAGAATCGTCGCGTGCAGTTCCATTGGTTTCACCGGTCGCTTCGTGACGACGTATCCGATCGGATCCGTCTCTCCAATGATCCGTCCGCCCTTTACCCCGCCTCCTGCCAGCCAGACACTGTAGCCCGCCGGCGAATGATCCCGCCCACCGGCCCGACCTTGCATCGTGGGCGTACGCCCAAATTCCCCGCCCCAGACGAGCAGCGTCGATTCCAGCAATCCGCGTTGGTTCAGATCAGCAATGAGTCCCGCGATCGGTTTGTCCGTGCGGGCCGCGAGCTTGGAATGATTTCCCTTGATGTTCCCGTGAGCATCCCAGCCACCCACGCGCACCTGTACGAACCGCACGCCGCGTTCGACCATTCGTCGCGCCAACAGACAGCTTTTTCCAACGCTGACCGTCTCCGGATGATCCATCCCGTACAGCGCCCGTACAGCCCGACTCTCGCCCTTCAGATCAAAAAGTTCCGGAGCCGCCGTCTGCATCCGGAAGGCCATTTCATAAGAACGAATGCGCGCCGCCAATTCGCCATGATTTCCCAAGGTCGACAGATGACGCCGGTTGAACCAGTCGATGTAATCCAACTGGTCACGCCGTCCCTCCGCAGACACGCCCTCAGGCATTCCAGTATTTCGAATACCCGTCTCCGGATCCACCACCGTTCCCTGAAACCGCGAGGGCAGAAAGCCCGGTCCCCAACCCGCAGCCTGCGGATACTGCATCCCATCGGTATGTAGATTCATCGTGATGAACGCCGGCAGATCACTGGTCTCACTTCCCAATCCATAAAGTGCCCACGAGCCCAGGCTGGGGCGATCCCCTGCCCCGGTTCCGGTCAGTGCCACACATTCACCGGGGCCATGAACTGGATTCCGATGGGTCATCGATCGGATCAGGCACAGCTCATCGGCGTGCTGCGAGGTATGCGGAAGCAGCGAGGAGATGGGCATCCCGCACTGCCCGTGGTGAGCAAACTCCCAAGGCGATGCCAACAGGTTCTTCAACCCCGCGCGTTTTATCTTGGGAACATTGCGCGCCAGACTTTCAGGAACGTCTTTCCCCGCCAGCTTTGCCAATTCCGTCTTCGGATCAAAGGTATCAACCTGGCTCGGTCCGCCCGACATGAACAAAAAGATGACACTCCGGGCGCGCGGCCGGACATGCGCTAAAGCCGTCTCCCCAGCACCACCCGTGCCTTTTGCCAGCATCGTCGACAACGCGAGCGCGGAGGCTCCCAGCCCTGTCTCCTGCAGAAACCGACGACGGGATGGAAATGAATCGCTCATGTGTCCCCAGAGCCTATCACGAATCGGATATGGGCGAAGCCCCCGATTCCTCAGGATGACCAATGCAGATAAGCAGCAAGCGTGAGCGAGCCGATCTCCAGCGGCGGGAGACTGCTCGCTCACGCTCATTTCACCGCTGACGCTCCACAAGCTCGAATGCCATCATCTCAAACCGGAGGTTTGCCAGCAATTAGCCGGCGGTTGAGCGAGGCACGAGCGACACCGCCGGATACGCGTACCAGAAATCAGTGCATCCCGTAGGAATGCCAGCAGCGTGAGCGATCCCCGTCGAATGAAATACTTTGGCCGCCGGCAAAGGCTTGCCACTGCAATAGAAGAGGAGGGCAGCGGCCGCACCAAAGGCACCGGTGAAGCCGAAGCCATCTCGCTCCCAGCAAGCGCGAAGTAGGCCGTCCAGGCCAGTGCATCAGTCCAGGCGGAGCCGCCGCAGATTCAGCTGCATTGGGCGAAGGCTCCCTCACCTTGCCAGGCGCACGTGATCTATCGGCGGTTCTTCGGTGTCAGAAAATGGACTACCACTCCCGCTGCCGTTTTAAAGGGCGACGCTGAATCGGAGCAGTACTTGCAATGGCCTGATTTCCGTTCCTTCCGTGGTTGAAAACTCTGACCCCAGTTCTTGTCTGCGGTCCAAATTCGGGAACGCGGTCAGCTCCGCATCGGAGCGAGTTCGGCGATGGGCTTGCCAAAGGGGAGGATCTGCATGGGGAGGCCTTCGAGATTCTTGAGGTAGTGGGTGTAGTCGATGCCCAGGTGCTGGTAGACGCTGGCCCACAGATCGTTCGGGGTAAGGATGCGTTCGACCGGGTGTTCGCCTTTGGAATTGGTCGCGCCAATGACCTGCCCCATCGGAGCGCCGCCGCCGGAGACCAGCACGGACATGGCTTTCGGCCAATGATCGCGACCGGGCTGCATCACGCCGGTCTTCGTGCCGCGTTGCGTGTTGATCTTGGGCGTATGCCCGAAGTCGTTCCCGACGACGAGCAGGACTTTCTTATCGAGTCCCCGTTGGTAAAGATCCTCGATCAAAGCGGTGAGGGCCTGGTCGTAACTGGGTAAACGCGCGCGCATGTCGTCGAAAATATGACAGTTCACCGCGTGGCAATCCCAGTTGTATGCCGCGTACTTCGGAATGCTCTTCTGCGCCCGTTCCCACACGACGGTCACGAAGCGGCTGCCGGCTTCCACGAGCCGGCGGGCCATCAGACCGCGCTGACCATAAATGGTGTTGCCGTAGCGTTCGCGCACGGCGGTCGGTTCCTTGGACAGATCAAAGGCATCCCGCACCTGATCGCTCAGCAGCATTTCCATGGACTGCTTGTTGAAGGAATCCATCGAATCCATGGACCCGGACTTGTCGATGTCCCGGCGCAGGCGATCGAGTGAACCCAGCATCGTCAGGCGATCATCCAAGCGATCACTCATCTCTTCCTTCACGCCGAGGCTGTCGACCTTGAACCCGGGGTCGCTCATGTCGCCGCCGAGCATGAAAGGATTGTTGGCGGAGCCGAGATAGGCGGGCCCCATCGCAAAAGTGTCGATCCCCGTTCGCCCACCGTCGGCTGCGGCCACACAGGTGGGAAGTCCGGTGGACGAGGAACCGCCGAACATCCGTTTGATGATACTGGTGACGGCTGGGGCGTCATTCACAGTGCCAGTGGGTGTGGCGGGGATTCGCCCGGTCATCATGCGTTTATGAGCACCGCCGTGATCGCCGAATTCATGATGAATCGAGCGGATGATGGCAAACTTGTCCGCCATCTTCGCGTGCCGTGGGAGCAGTTCGCAGACTTCGATACCGGGGACATTGGTGCGCATGGGCCGGAAGTCGCCGCGATACTCGCTCGGCGCATCGGGCTTCATGTCGTAAGTCTCCATGTGCGGCAGCCCGCCCGGCAACCAGATGAAGATAACGGAAGAGTCTTCGCGACCAGGAATGAGGCCGCCGTTCGACGCCGCCCGGGCCCGCATTTTGAGAAAATCCGTCATGCCCAAGCCCATGAGACTCAGGCCGCCAACCTCCAGAAAACTGCGGCGGCGAATGGGGCCGGAACAGCCGGACATGCTTTTTGGACTTTCCATTGAAGTAATAGACTGGGATTCTTAGAAAGTTGTCAATCTCAGGAGTCTCCGATTTCTAATGGAATACCAGAGACAGTTTCGGTGTCAGAACTTTCTGAACGACTTGCTGATGATCAGACTCATTCAATTTTCAAGCCTCCTGCTCGCAATGGTTACCGGCACACACGGTGCCGAGTTGACCTTGGAAGCCCGGGGGAGCAAAGCGGATTTGACCTTGGTCGGGCCCTACGACAGCCAACAGCTACTCGTCACCGCGGCCGACCGAGACGTCACGCGCAAGGCTCGTTATTTCATCGAGCCAAAGGAGATCGCCGTGATCGACGCCCAGGGTCTGGTGAAACCGCGAACCAACGGCCAAGGCGTGTTGACGGCCAAACTGTCCGACGGTTCGAAGGCCACCCTGAAATTGAACGTCCAGCGATTTGGTGAAGAAATCCCAATGAGCTTTGCCAACGACATCGTCCCCATATTCACCCGGAGCCATTGCAATGCCGGCGGCTGCCATGCCAAGGCGATGGGGCAGAACGGGTTTCGTCTTTCGTTGTTCGGCTATGAACCGGCGGCGGACTACGAAGGGCTGCTCGGTCAGTCTCGTGGGCGCCGTATTTCTCCCGCCGCGCCGGAAGCCAGTCTCTTTCTGCAAAAGGCTTCCGGAGCGATTCCACACCAAGGCGGCGTTCGTCTGGACCGGCAGGGAGAAGACTATCAGACCATCGTGCGCTGGATCAGTCAGGGCATGCCATACGAACCGAAAGACGCGCCGGTGGTCGATCGTATTTCCGTCCAGCCGCGCCACCGGGTCGTGCAACCCGAATCCGAACAGCAACTCGTGGTGACTGCCTTCTTCAGCGACGGAACCAAACGGGACATCACGCGGGCTGCCCAGTATGAACCGAGCCATGAGGACATGTCCGAGGTCGATCAAAACGGCCTGGTGAAGATCGCCACTCGAACCGGCAGCACTTCGGTGATGATTCGTTTTCGGGAACACGTGGATCTCTTTCGCGCCACGATTCCGCTCGGTCATAAAATCCCAAAGAGCGCGCCGCCGGTGAACTTCATCGACGAGCATGTCTTCGCCCAACAACGACTGCTCGGCATTCCGCCTTCCGGGTCGAGCGCGGATCACGTGTTTCTCCGCCGGGTCACGATTGATATCGCGGGACGGATTCCGACCCTCGCTGAAACTGATGCCTTCCGGGCGTCGAAGGCTCCGGACAAACGCGCCCAGCTGATCGACCGGCTGCTGGAACTGCCGGAGTACGCCGATCACTTCGCGGGCAAATGGGCGGGCATCCTCCGTAACAAGGGCGGACTCGATTGGCAGTCACGCGAGACTTACGCGTTTCACGATTGGATCCGCCAGAGCATCGCGGAAAACCGGCCTTTCGATAAGTTGGTTACGGAGTTGGTCACGGCGAGCGGTCGCGCGGATGTGAATCCGGCGGTTGCCTGGTATCGCACGGTCAAGGACCCCAAAGATCAGATGGCGGACATCGCGCAGGTGTTCCTTGGCATCCGAATGAAGTGCGCGCAGTGCCACCACCACCCTTACGAAAAGTGGAGCCAGGATGATTACTACGGCTTCGCCGCCTTCTTCTCCACGCTGGCGCGCAAGGAAGTCTACAAGTTACCGGAGAACGACATGGTCTATCACAAGATGCAGTTGGCGGCGTACGAGAACCCAACGACCAAGGTGAAGCTCAAACCCACGCCGCTGGACGGCAAGGCCCTGAATCTGGCACCCACACAGGATCCCCGCGTGGAACTGGCCCGCTGGATGACCGCAAAAGAGAATCCGTATTTCGCGCGAATGCTGGTCAACCGATATTGGAAACACTTCTTCGGCCGCGGCTTGGTGGAACCGGAAGACGATATTCGGATCACCAACCCGGCGACCCATCCGGAGCTGCTCCAAGCACTCACCGACAGTTTCAAGACGAGTGGACACGACCTCAAAAAACTCGTCCGCACAATCTGCAACAGCCGGTCCTATCAGCTCAGCTCCAACCCCACGCCGAAGAACGGCGACGACAGCCAGTTCTATGCGCGCTACTACCCGCGCCGTCTGTCCGCCGAGGTGATGCTGGATTCCATCAACGATCTCGCCGGCTCGGAGAATTCTTTCAACCGGTTGCCGATCGGCGTGCGCGCCATTGCGCTGCCGGATGATCAGGCGAACAAGGAATCGGTTTTCCTCACCGTCTTCGGTCGTCCGCAGAACAACACCGCGTGTGAATGCGAACGCACGGACGAGGCGACTCTCACGCAGAGTCTGCACCTGATCAATTCGGGGGCGATGCAGTCCAAATTGACCGGTTCGAAAGGTCGGGCTGCACAACTGGCGATGGACAAGCACCGACCCGACAAAGAACGAGTCAACGAGCTTTACCGACGCGCGGTCTGCCGGGATGCCACGGCCGACGAAATTGCCGTGGCTGTGGCTCATCTCAAAAAGAAACGCGGACAGTCGGCCGCAGATCCAAAGAAACTGCCCTCGGCGAGTGCCGAACGACAGGCGTTTGAAGACATCATCTGGGTGGTCGCCAACACCAAAGAGTTTCTCTACAACCGCTAATCCGATCATGCGATTCATTCTCGTCTATTTCGCCACCGCGTTCGTGGCCTTGGCGCAACTCCCTATTTCCGATCTGCAGACGATCTCACCACGCACAGCGAAAGCGGGAACAACAGCAGAGGTCACCATCGCCGGCGTAAACGTCGAGTCTGCCACAAGCCTCCGCTTCACTGACGAGCGCATCAAGGTCACTCCGAAACTCAATGCGGTGGAGGAACTCGTTCCGAAACCGTCACCGGTGCCTTACCGGTTCAACGTGGAGATCCCCACGAACGTCCCACCGGGGATCTACGAGGTCCGGGCGCTGAGCCATCTCGGACTATCGACCGCGCGACCATTCGTCGTGGCGGCGTCCAACTCCGAAGAGCTCGTCGCCGGCCGAAATCACACGAGCCGGGACAAAGCGATCGACCTGCCCATCGACACCTTCGTCAATGCCCAACTGAGTACCCGGACCGCTCACTGGTACCGTTTCGAAGGCCACAAAGGACGGCGGATGCTCGTCCGCTTTTGGGGCGAACGAATCGACGCCCAGATCGATGGACAGCTCGCAATCTTCGATTCCCGGGGCCATGAATTGGCCCGGAAAAAGTTTAGTCAGAGTCGGGATCCGCTGGCCGGCTTCACCGTGCCCGTCGATGGCCAATACTTCCTGCGAGTCGCGGATCTCCTGTATCGCGGCGGCAGCAAGCAGTTCTATCGCGTCCAGATTTCGAAATCTCCGCACATCGACTTCATCTTTCCGCCCGCCGGCGAACCGGGCAAGACTTCAACATTTACAGTGTATGGACGAAACCTTCCGAGTGGCCGACCGAGTAAACTGAAGATCGACGGCCGACCATTGGAAAAAGTGGAGGTCAAAGTTGCACTCCCTTACGAACCACGTTCTCCCGTCGTCTTCAGCGGCGCCAAGCCACGGCAGGCAGCACTGCGTGGATTCGATTACCAACTCGCGGGTTCCGCCCCGTATCGCATTGGCTACTCGACCGCTCCCGTGGTGATCGAAACATCCGACGCCACCAATCAGGTGGTAACCCTTCCAGCTGAAATCGCCGGACGCTTCGATCAGACGCGCGATCACGACACGTTTCAGTTTCGCGCGAAGGCGGGAACGACCTACTGGCTGGACGTGACCTCCGACCAACTCGGTGCGCCGACGGATTCTGTTCTCTTCGTCGAAAAACTGAACGCGGGCAAAGCGCCGACGAAGGTGACTGAAAACGACGACCGTCCCAGCTACTTCAGCCGCGACAATTTCGATGCCACCAATCTCGACACCACGGATTCGCTCCTGAGTTTCACGGCCGACGCAAATGCGGATTATCGAGTTTCGATCTTCAACCGCTTTGCCGCCGGCGGCTCCGAGCACCTCTACCGGCTGGCCATTCGCGAAGCGACGCCTGACTTTGACCTGTTCTCCCTGTACGAACGACCGCTCGCAAATGGCCGCGCCGGTTGGCCAGCCTCCCCCATCCTGCGCCGGGGCGGAAGTGTGGCCCTGAGAATCATCGCCCCCCGACAGGACGGATTTGACGGGGAGATCACGGTGACCGCTACCGGCTTGCCCCAGGGCGTCACCGCTCATCCATTGAAAATGAGCGGACCCGTGGATCAGGGCGTTCTCATTTTTACCGCCGCCACCAATGCCAGCACCTGGGCCGGCCCCATCAAGATCACCGGCTCGGCCAAGGTCGGTGACGTAAAGATATCGCGCCTGGCCCGAAGCACTTCGCTGGTGTGGGGCATGGTGTTCGCCGATGCCTACCGCGTCCGGAGCAAGTTGGATCTCGAAACGGTAATCTCCGTCTGCGCCGAAGACACGACGCCGGTGACTTTGCAGCCAAAGGATGGAAAAACCGAATGGACAGTCGAGCTCGGCCAGAGTCTTCAGATCCCCGTGCAAGCCGCGAACCTCGTTCCGCGAAAGGGGAATCTCACAATTCAACCCGAGGGTCTGTTCGGCCTGCATCGCAGTCCGCCAACCGTCAACCTCGCGTCAGACGCCACCGAAGGAACGCTGACGATCAAGTTCGTCAAGACCGGCAACTTCGCCATCGAACCCGGCACCTACCAGTTTGCCCTACAAGGCACTGGCGTCGCCCCCTACTCCTATCACCCCCAAGCCGAGGCCGAGGCCCGCGCTGAACAAAAGCGAATCACGGATCTGCAAACCGAACTGGCCGACAAATTATCCAAAGCGAAGACAGCTGAATCACAGGCCCAGAAGACACTCCAGCAAATCACCGCGAACGAAGCCGCGGCAACCGCCGACGCGAAGACTCCCCTCACCGAACGCCTGGCCCCGGCCAAACAGGCTCACGCCGATTCCAAGACGGCCGTTGCCAGTATTGAAGCCCAGGTCAAGCGCGCCGCCCAACTCAAGACCGCCGCCGACAAGCGCGTCACCACGACTGCCGCCAAGGCGAAATCCAAGAGCGAAAAGTTCGCCGTCTATTCCGCCCCCTTGACCGTGAAGGTGTTACCGAAACCGGCAAAGTGATCATTGCCTGAGAGACGAGGCCGGCCGCTACTTGTATTTGATCCAGGCCAGGACAACTGCGGCCCCCACGGCAACGAGACCGCCGGCCAGCGATCGGGCGCTGGGTTTTTCCTTCTCCATCACCAGCGCCATGGGGATGACCACCAACGGTGCCAACGCGACAATTGGCAGAACCACACCGGGTTTCTCAACCTTGAGCGCCCACTGGTAACAGCTCACGCCCAGGGTCGCTCCAGTCAGCGCGTTCAACAGCAGCCAGCCACCGGATTTCTTCCATTTGGCGGTAGCGCTCAGAGATTGCATCGTCGTCTTGTCCTGATCTGAATCGGGATTGATCCACGCGGCCAGATAGGTGCGCTTGGCAAAGAGCAGACAAAAACCCGCTACCACCGTCCCGGCGATAATCCGTTGATATGCGGCCGTGATTCCATCCAGCGATTCTCCCGCCGCCGCCGTGATTTCATAGGCCTTCCGACTGAGCACCACCCCCCCGGCCTGCCCGATCGCCGCCCAGATCGCCCAATGAATTCCCCACCAAAACGTGGCTTTGGGAATATGCAAATGATCCTTCGGTGCCAACGCGATCGCCACACCACACAGAATCGCCACGCCACAGATGATTTCGCCGGCGGTCATCTCGGTCCCCATCCACCACCATTCCGAAATTACGGCGAGCGGCGCGGTGAGACAGTGCACCAGCATCACGGTCAGTCGGGATCCGAGGCGAGGCAAGGCCTGAAACAAAGCGACGTCCCCGATGCCGAATCCGATCACACCGCTGATGATCAAAATATGAAATGCGCTCCCGCTTAGCCCTTGTCCAATCGAGTGGGCCAGGATGGCGAGAAAAATGGTCGAAAGGGTCAGCCGCCAGAAGTTCGCTTCATTCCCGCCCATCAGCTTTGCCGTTCGCGTCGCGGACACTGCCGAGATCGCGAAAAACACCGTTGTGAGCACTGCATAAAGCACGGGGTGTAATTAGCGATCAGACTCAATGATGTCACGGAATAGCGAACTTCATTCCACATACCAGGTAGCCGACGCTGAATCGCGTATCAGACGATCGCTCTGCCAATTGAGCTACCGGGGGATCGAAAACCCACGTAGCAGCAGACGTGCGGCGGCTCAAACTTGTCTCCGGACCTTGGTTCTCGGTTTGCTCTCCTTTAAAAACAAAGTGGTATTCTCCGGCGTGAGCCGGAATCGGCGGTGCCCTGAATCTGTGGGCGAAGCTTCTGTTTCATGGTTCGTGCAGTGCATCGATGACGGAGAATCATTCTGCCGGCTCTGGGCAGAATAAACCAAACGCCTGACGTGCATCCTCTCCGAATTCAGAGACGCAAATCTTACGATTTGTGCTTCCCGCACGGCGTTATTTTCTGTTTTACCTCCCAGCAACTCAGCCTAGGCTCGCCAGCACCATGAAGCTCACCATCGCCGCATTCACATTCTTCCTCTCGCTTTCGTTTGCCCAACCCGCAACTGCGGCTGCCGCGCCAAACCTCAAGGCCTCCACGGCGAAATTGAAACAGACCGTCAGCGTCGATTCGATCAACGGTTACATGCGGGCTCATGGGAAGGAATTAATGGGGCGTCTGAACTCAGACCCCGCCCTGGCTGAGGAACTGGTCGCCAAGATGGAAAAGGATCTCGGCGGCGCAAACCCGGGCAAGGATCCCAAGACCCAAGCTTTGCTCAAACGCGCCGTCAGTGCGCTGAAACTGTATCGCGGTCGGATTCGCCTCCACCAGACAAGCACCGAAGAACTCATCGCCGCCTTGGAAAAGGACCCCGACAACGCCCAAGCCCTCTCCGACTACCGCAGCAAACGGACCAGCGAACTCGCCGGCAAAGCTCGAATCGAGCCGGTCAAGACGGAGAAGAAGCTAGCCAAGACTCTGGAATTCCTGGCTTCGCTTCGGGAAAATATGAAGGCATCCAATCAAAAAAGTCTGGATAGCGTCGTAAAAGGTTTTGAGCGATTGAATCGCTCCATCGACGCGGGCAAAAAACTGCTGACGGTAATCGGCAAAACGGCCCCGGAAATGAACGTTGAAGAATGGGCCAATGGCACGGCGCTAAAATCGGCTGATCTCAAGGGCAAGGTGGTCTTGCTGGATTTCTGGGCCGTGTGGTGCGGCCCCTGTATTGCGACGTTTCCGCACCTGATCGAATGGAACGGAAAATATGCTGACCAGGGCCTCGTGACGATCGGGCTCACACGCTATTACAACTATGCGTGGAAAGACGGCAAAGCATCGCGTTCGAAAAAGGTTCCCCATGCTGAGGAACTCCAAATGCTCGAAGAGTTCGCCAAGCAACACAAACTGACTCACCGCTTCGGAATTCAGAAAGATAGCACGCTCTCAGATTTCTATGCGGTCAGCGGAATTCCACACGTCGTCCTCATCGACCGCAAGGGCAAGGTTCGACTGATGCGGGTCGGCTCCGGAGCGAAAACCGCAAAAGACGTTGCGGAAATGCTCGAGCAACTGATTGCCGAGGACGCCTGATCGCGGACACTCCGGTCTGAATTTGGCGCTCGAATGCACGATCTACGCCGGCGGTGATGTCTGGCTACTGATGACCATCCTCACCCAAGTGACAATCCCCCGGCATTCCGCTTGTTTTGAGCGGCCTTTTCCCGGACCCTCGCCCGCGATTTCAGTATGAGCAACGACGCACTAGTCATCGTTCCCACGTATAACGAGAAGGACAACATCGGCCCGATGGTCGAGCGGATCCGTTCGCTCCCGGTGAAGATTGATCTCCTCATCGTGGACGACAATTCGCCGGATGGAACGGGCGACCTTGCGGAAGGCTTCGCGAAGCAGTTCAAAAACGTTCACGTATTGCATCGTCAGGCCAAGAACGGTTTGGGTCGGGCCTACCTCGCGGGGTTCGAATGGGCGTTAAAAAGGGACTACCAGTTCATCATGGAGATGGACGGAGACTTCTCGCACAACCCCGACGATATCCCGAAGTTCCTCAAAGCCGCCGAAAATGCGGACCTGGTATTGGGCTCCCGCTATTGCAACGGCATCCGCGTGATCAACTGGCCGCTCGAACGTCTGCTCCTCAGCATGGGTGCGGCAAAATATGTTCGCTGGATCACCGGCATGCGCATCAGCGATCCCACGGGAGGGTTCAAATGTTTCCGGCGCCGGGCGCTGGAATCAATCGATCTGGATATGATCCATTCGAACGGCTACTCATTTCAGATCGAGATGACCCACAAGCTCTGGCGGCAGGGTCGGCGGATTGAGGAAGTGCCCATCATTTTCACCGACCGCTTTGTCGGCAGTTCCAAGATGTCCGGCAACATTGTGTGGGAGGCGCTCTGGATTGTATGGCGTCTTTGGTTCCAGAATGGCTTCAGTCGCTGGCCTGATACCGAACAGGAAAAGCGCCGGATCGCCAAGTAACGCAGCGCGGCGAAGTGGCCGGTTGCCACCCTTCCGGATCGGACTAAAGTGCGGCCCATGATCACGATCATTTCCGGTACCAACCGCCCCGACAGCAACACGCGCAAGATCTCAGCCGAGATCGCAGGGATTTACGAATCCCTGGATACTCCACACAAGGTCCTCGATCTGGCAGAACTTCCGCCCGAGATTTTTAACCCGGCTTCCTACGGGGAAAAGCCACCGGCGTTCAAAGAATTTTCCGATGCGGTGCTGGCAGCGAGCGGTCTCGTAGTCGTCACCCCGGAATACAACGGTGGGTTCCCGGGCGTGCTGAAGTACTTCATCGACATGCTGGAATTCCCCGAGAGCTTTGAAGCCCGGCCGGTCTGCTTTGTCGGCCTGGCCGCGGGAATGTGGGGCGCAATGCGGCCGGTGGAACAGCTGCAACAGATATTCGGCTACCGCAACGCACACATCTTTCCCGAACGCGTGTTCGTTCCCGGAGTGTTCAATGCCATCGGCGAAAACGGGCGGTTGAATGATGAGAAGATCGCGGGGCGGCTACGCAAACAGGCCGAAGGCTATCTTGGCTTTGTGAAAGCACTGAAGCCACAGGACTGAAAGCCCCTTCGGGTTACGGTGTGCAGTTGAAATCGGGCGTATAATGTGGCGAAGGGATCATTGCACCGATAAGGGTCATCAAGTTTGGAAGAAAAAGCTCCCAGCGACAAAACTCAAACTCCCAAGAAACCCGGAAGCCTCACATCGGCAGAGGCATGAAAGAGACCTGTGAGAATACCGATACCGACAGTGAAGACCCGGTGCATGAGCGGATCACACCTTCGGGCAATATCCTTGGCAAAGGATATCGCGACCGGCTCACAGCGTGTCAGTCGAGCCACTCGGCCACGCCCTTAAGCGCAATGATCGGATCCTCATCCAAGGGCCAGTACTCCAAACCGACATAGCCGTCGAATTCAGTGGCGCGAATCGCGGCGAACACTTCCGCATAGTTGATCTCCCCGCGCTGCAATTCGTTGCGCCCCGGATTCCCGGCGGCGTGAAAGTGACCAATCTTGTCGATGTTCGAAACAATGTTGCGGATGAGATGCCCTTCGCTGATTTGCTGGTGATAGATATCGAACACGACCTTCACATTTGGGCTGCCCACCTGATCGACAATGTCAAAAGCTTCATCACTACGAATCAGATAGTAGCCGGCGTGATCGACGAGTTCATTCAGCGGTTCAATCACCAACGTGACACCCGCCGCCTCCAGATCCGGTGCCGCGGCGCGAAGACCATCGACCAGAGACTGCCGCTGTTCGTCACGGGAAACGCCGACTCGATGATCCCCCACCTGCGAGATCAGTGTCTTCGTTCCCAAACGCCTGGCGG
>JBLFYM010000058.1:0-35295 GCA_047608975.1 Limisphaerales bacterium
GAACAATTCTAGCACCACGCGGCTCAGGGTTCACCAGCCGGGGCTGGAGTCTCCGGGGCTGGCACGCTAAACCTTGGACCGATTCGACCATCAAGAATGAAGATCCAGTGCCCCAGCCCAACCTGCGACCAGAGCCTTAGCGGCCTCAAATCCGCCATTGGGCAACGGGTGAGTTGCCCCCGATGCGACCATTCCTTCATCTGGACGGATCGGTTCTATTCGGGTGAAACCTTCATCATCTACGACCTCGAAACCACCGGCCTCAGCCCGGACTACGACGAGTTCATCCAGATCGCAGCCGTCAAATTCAGCTCCGGTTGCCTCTGCCCGACGGACGCGTTCTTCAGCTTCGCCAAGCCGAGGCGTCGCATTTCATCGTTCATCGAAAGCTACACCGGCATCGGAGATCGGGACGTAAGGAATTCCCCGAGGCCGGAGCGAGTTCTTTGCGATTTCGCGGCCTGGTCCGACGATGGCACCCTGATCGCTCACAACGCCAAGCGCTTCGACTCGAAGTTTCTGCAAGCCACCTGTCAGCGACACGAACTTCCCAGCCGTGAGGTCGACGCGATTGATTCGATCGCAATCTCAAAGATGCTGTTCGGCAAAACAAGGGGGACCGGCCATTCGCTCGATCACGTCAAGAGTCGCCTCAGCCTTCAGGAGACCACGCTTCGACGCCACGATGCCCGGGGTGATGTCGACATCCTTGGGCGCGCCGTCCAAGCCATGCACCAGCGCTTGGAACTCGACAATTCCTTCAACGGAGTCCCCCGGCATACCACCCGACTGCCCATCGTCTGAGCGACTTGGCGGAGGAGGGGCTTCTTCACGAACCCAGCCAGCACAACTCCGGCTTCGAACTGCCGTCCACAACCGGCAGTCCAGCGGACGACCAGTCACTCCGCTTCAAACTGAGCCCGTTACCTTTGGGGTCGGGTGACCTTCGTTGAGATCGACTCGTTCGGGGCGGCCTTTGTGCATGTAAACCACCTTCGTGTGATCGAGGCCGAGGAGGCTCATGACAGTGGCGTGGATGTCGTGCACGTGCAGTTTGTCTTCCACGGCGTGGAGTCCGAGGTCGTCGGTGGCACCGATGGTTTGGCCGCCTTTCACTCCGCCGCCAGCCATCCACATGGTGAAGCCGGTGGGATTGTGATCGCGGCCGTCGCCTTTCTCGCTCATGGGCGTGCGACCAAATTCGCCACCCCAAATGATGAGGGTCTCGTCGAGGAGTCCACGCTGTTTCAAATCCTGAATGAGTCCGGCAATGGGCAGATCGACGTTGCCGCAGAGCCGGGTGTGATTCACCTCCATCTTGCTGTGGCTGTCCCACTTGCTGCCGGCACCGTGATAGAGCTGCACGAAGCGGACGCCGCGTTCAACGAGCCGACGGGCCATGAGACATTGACGGCCAAAGGTGGCGGTTTCTTTTTGGTCGATGCCGTAGAGCGATTTTATCCGCTCGGATTCGCTATCGAGATCGATCGCTTCGGGGGCTTCGGCCTGCATCCGCGCGGCAAGTTCATAGCTTTGGATTCGTGCTTCCAGATCAGTGTTGGATTCGCGGCCGAGATGGTGCCGTCGGTTGAGCTGATCGAGGAATCCCAGCTTGTTCTGTTGACGCGTGGCACCGACGCCTTTGGGATTGTTAAGATTGCTGATGGGTTCGTCTCCGGATTCGAAGAGGACGCCCTGATAGCCGGCGGGCATGAAGCCTGATCCCCAACAACGAACGCCGTTCACGACCATGGATGCGGTGTCCTTGATGACGACGAAGCCGGGGAGGTTCTGGTTCTCCGTTCCGAGACCGTAGGAAACCCAGGAGCCGAGCGAGGGGCGTCCGCCGAAGACCGAGCCGGTGTTCATCTGACACACGCCGCCGGCGTGGTTGATCCCATCGGACTTGCAGGAGCGGATGACGCAGAGTTCGTCGGCAATACCGCCGTGATGGGGCAGCCAGTCGGAGATCAAAAGGCCGCTTTGGCCGTGCTTCTGCCATTGCCGCCTGGAGGCCAGCAGCGGGGCGTTGACTTCGCCCATGGCGGTCACCGGACGGGCAAAACTCTCGGGCAGTGACTGGCCGGCAAGTTTGTTCAGAAGGGGTTTGCGATCGTAAAGATCAAGGTGGCTGGGACCGCCTTCCATGAACAACCAGATCACGTTCTTTGCGCGACCAAAGCGATGCGGGATTTTCGCGGCAACGGGATTCGATGGGGGCGCAGCCGACAGCGACTGACCACTGAGCGCGGAGAAAGCGAGGGCTCCGAATCCGGCACCCGCGCTCTGCAGGAACTCGCGGCGCGAACGGGCGTAGTCGATGTTGTTACAAGGCATGGAACAAATGGGGTGATCGGTCAGTGCAGATACAGGAACTCGTTGGAATTCAGAAGCGCGTGGCAGAGATCGGTGACGGCCGTGAGCAACTTCAATGATGGCTTGGCTGTCTGGGCAGTTCTCAGCCAGGCCGCGCCGGGTACCGGACGTTCGCCTTCGGATCCGTTGAACGACAGGTCCGTGAAGCGATCTGCGGTGGGAGCAGATGTCTGAATCAAAAGTTCCTTCTCTGCGAGCGCACCCCGGCTGATCGCCAAGCGCGCGAGCTGACCGTCCCAAAGATGCCCCTTCGTATCGCGGGCGCCGACGAGGAGTTTGGCGGACGGGTTTTGAAGGTGCCCGATGATGGAGGTCTTCACCGTCTTTCGCTCCAGTTTCGCAGCCGGATCGGAAAGATCCTTCAGGTAGAAGGTGACGGTTCCTCCGGTCCGGTTTTCCGGTGAAGCAGAAACGGGTATGGAAATCACGGCGGCAAGGTAGACCGGTTTTCCCAGCGGGAAGCGAAGGCCCGAGGCGACGACCTCATAGACGGTCTTGCCATCCCGATTTTCACCGACCAACTGCATGATGAAGTTGCGCGGTTGATAGGCCGATTTGGTGCTCGTGATTCCGAGAGACCAACCTTGGTTACCACGACCGCCCTGCCAACGGGAGACGAGCGTGTTCACGCTGGCATCCGGATAGATCCGATCGAGCACGGCAACGGCTTCGATGGTGAACGTGTCACCGGTGAGTTTGGTGTCGTTGAGTTGTAGTTTTTCGAAACGACTGCCGGGTTGGATCCACAACGCGTTCTTCCCGGCGAGAGGAGCCTTTGTCTTGCTGAAGTATTGGGCGATGGGTCGCAGACCCGTCTCTTTGGGATATTTGTTTGCGACCGAGATCGGTGCCGCAGTGGTGGTGGACTGGGATTTGATGAAGGCCAGTGCGGCAGCGATTTCGACCATTTCTGGATCGCGTCCGTAAACGGTCTGGTAGGTGAGCCGGATGTCTTCGGAGGTGAGTCGTGTGCGTCCTTTCAAGAGAACCTTCGCCATGGCGGCCGCGCGTTGATTGACCCAGGTCCCGTTGATCAACAGCAGTGATTGCAAGGGCGTGGTGGTAGGCACACGATCGGGTGCGGAATCAAAACCCGCCGGCGCGTCAAAGCCCGCCAGCACGGGATCGGGTTTGTTGCGAAGTTTCTTCACGTAGACGCTGCGGGAGGTGGAGGAACCGCTCACGGAAGGTCCACCGGTGCGGTGTTTCATTTCGCCGGATGCGGTCAACATGGCATCCCGCAGTTGTTCGGCATCGAGACGTTGGGGAGGAAAGCGCCAGAGCAGACGATTGCTGAAGTCGGTCTGGTTTTCCTTTTCGGTGGGTTCGCGGCGCGCGGTCTGGCGGTAGGTCGCGCTGTTCAAAATCAGTTCGTGCAGACCCTTCAACTTCCACCCGCCGGCGAGAAAACGTTGCGTGAGCCAATCGAGCAATTCGGGATGGCTGGGGAGTTCGCCGAGGCGGCCAAAATCGTTCGGGGTGGCCACGAGACCACTACCGAAATGACGTTGCCAGACGCGATTGACGATGACGCGTGTGGACAGCGGGTTCTTGGAATTTGCGATCCAATTGGCGAGCGCGGTTCGGCGACCGGTGCTGTTGGCGGTGGGTTTGATGGTGGGAGCGGGTTCGCCGAGCAGGGCCAGGAACGCGGGTTGCACTTCGACCTTGCCACTCCGGCTTTGAATGAAAGTGCGCGTGGCTTTGCGGCCGATGTCGCGGGCGACCAGACCGGTGGGCAAGGGTTTGGGTTTGAGATGGTCGAACTTTTTCAGCGCGGCTTCCAGTTCCTTGTACCGTTTCAATTTGTCCGGTTTGGATTTCAACGCGGTCGCGGCCTTGTATGAGTCCTGGGCACGCTTTACCTGGCGTTCCACCAGATAGACCAGCTGGCTTTCATGGGGCGTACGATCCTTCGCCGCCTTGTGGTAGAGCGCCTGGATATCTGCCGGAAACTGTTTGACGGTGTAGCCGACCTTGCCGTCGAAACCGGTCTTGATAAACGCGTGCATTTCATCGCGAACGGTCTTGGTGGCGGCCTCCCACTTGGCGATTTTTTCCTGATAAGCGCGCCGCTCGTCGGGGGTGGCAATTTTCGATTCCAAGGGCCATTCAGTGGTCGCGATGAAGGACTGTAGTGCGTAGTAGTCCTTCTGCAGAATGGGATCGAACTTGTGGTCGTGGCATTGCGCGCAACCGATTCCCACACCAAGGAAGACCTCGCCGGTGACGCGCGTGAGTTCGTCAATGATGAGCCCCCAATGCATGCGCGCGTTCCGTTGGTTCCATTCGTAGATTCCGTGACGGAGGAAGGCGGTGCCGATGACGACGTTGGGGTCATTCGGTGCGAGTTCGTCGCCGGCGAGTTGTTCCCGCACAAACTGGTCGTAGGGTTTGTCATCGTTCAGCGACTTGATGACGTAGTCACGATAACGATAGGCCCCGGGGCGAAATGCGTCTTCGCGATAGCCGTCACTCTCGGCGAAACGAACCACATCCAGCCAGTGCTGCGCCCAACGTTCGCCGTAGCGCGGGCTTTCCAGCAATCCTTTCACAAGTCGCTGCCAAGCGTCGGGGCGGGGGTCGTTCACGAAATCCGTGACCTGACCCGAGGTGGGCGGGAGACCAAGAAGATCAAAGTAGACCCGGCGCACCAATTCTTCGCGGGATGCTTCAGGAGCGGGCTTCAGGTCGGCCTGCTGCAGGCGTCGGGAGATGAAGTGATCAATCTCGTTTTGAGCCCAAGTGCCTTTGCTTTTCGGCACGCCCGGAGTTTTGACCGGTTGAACCGCCCACCACTGCCGGTCTTTCGCGGAGAAGCCATGCTCGTCCACATCGATCGGTTTGACCGATTCCTCCGGCCACGGTGCGCCCATGGAGACCCATAACTCAAGATCGGCGACTTCATGGCTGGCGAGCGCCTGCTTGGGAGGCATTTGAAAATCCGGATCGACCCGGCCGACGGCCTTGATGAGCAATGACTCCTCGGGTTTGCCCGCAATGATCGCGGGGCCAGAGTTGCCGCCCTTCAGAATGTTGCTGATGTGATCGAGCCGGAGTCCTTCCTTGGCCTTCTCGGGACCGTGGCATTGGTAACAGTTGGCCGCGAGGACCGGTCGAATCTTCGTCTCGAAAAACTTGATTGCTTCACGATTGGCGGCGGGCAGTTCCGCGAGCGAGCAAAACAGCGTCGCCATGGACGTCACCACGAAGCGGAGGCAGCGCAGCGAGAAGTCGGCGTTTTTTGTGCGGGAGTCTTTCACGGTTGGACAAGCCTGAGCATTGAATCGGAGTTTCCCCTGATTATTCGATCAAAAGTGAAATCGAAAAGTGAAATCGACCTTCAGCACCGTTGTGATTGAATCGGGCCGTGGCGATGAAAATTCCTTACTATCAGGTCAGCGCATTTTCCGAATCCCCCCATGGCGGGAATCCCGCGGGCGTTTGTCTGCTGAAGGATTGGCTGCCGGATGCGACGCTCCAGCAGATCGCCAAGGAGAATGATCTGTCGGAGACGGCCTATCTGGTTCCGGAAGACGGGCGGTATCGGTTGCGTTGGTTCACGCCGGCGAGCGAGGTGCAACTTTGCGGACACGCCACCTTGGCGAGCGCCTTTGTGGTGTTCGAACAGCTGTTCTGGCCTCATCGGCAGGTTGAATTCCTTACGCTCAGCGGAATACTGTCAGTCTGGCGAAGCGAGGCCGGATTCACGCTCCGACTTCCTGCAGATCCCCCGGTTGCCTGCGATCCGCCCGAAGAATTGCTGAGTTCGCTCGGGATCCGTCCCGCCGAGTTGATGAAAGGGCGCTCCGACCACTACCTCGCGGTTTACGACTCCGAAGAACAGGTGCGCAGTCTGTCCCCGGATTTCGATGCGCTCGGAAAGGTGGATTGCTGGGGCGTGATCGCGACCGCCAAAAGTGAGGGCGACTACGACTTCATTTCCCGTTTCTTTGCGCCGCGAGCCGGCATCAACGAAGATCCGGTAACCGGTTCCGCGCACTGCATTCTTATGCCTTATTGGGCGGGGGTACTGAACAAGTCTTCGCTGCGGACGTGGCAGGCATCAGCAAGAGGCGGCGAATTGCGCTGTGTCACCAAGGGGGAGAAGGTCGAGATCTCCGGAACGGCGAATTTGTATCTGCGCGGGGAGATCTTCATCGATCAGGAATGACGCCGACTGCAATTCTGCAACGCGAGGCGTGGTTTATGGGTTTAATTCCCGACGCGGGTTGTTACCTTTCGCGCCCTAAGATTTGAAGTCACTGCTCTCAACAATTTCGGAGAAGGAGACGGAACGCACCTTTCTGGTCGGCGCCGAATTTCGCTCGCGGACGGATACCACCATTGAAGAATCGCTGGCTGAATTGGCCGAACTCGCACGGGCGGCCGGAGCGAATGTGATTTCGACTGCCATGCAACGGCTGGACAAACCGACCCCAGCCACCTTTGTCGGGGCGGGGAAGGCTGCCGAGATCGCGGAGGAATGTCACGAATTGGGAATTGATACCGTCATTTTTGATGACGAGCTATCACCGGCCCAGTCGCGAAATCTGGAGGAATTGTTTCAGTGCAAGATTCTGGATCGTACTAATCTTATCCTAGATATCTTCGCCACGCGGGCGCGAACACGGGAAGGGAAATTGCAGGTGGAGCTGGCGCAGTTGCGATATCTGCTGCCGCGACTGACCGGTTACTGGACGCATCTCTCGCGTCAGAAGGGCGGCATCGGGATGCGCGGTGGTGAGGGCGAATCCCAGCTGGAGGTGGATCGCCGGAAGATCAACGAACGCATCGACAAACTGGAGCGGGAGTTGCGCACCGTAAGGCGGCAGCGGGACACCCAACGGCGCGGACGGCGTCGGCACCATTGGCCGTTGGCTTCGCTGGTCGGATATACGAACGCCGGGAAGTCCACCCTCTTCAATTCGCTGACCGGGGCGGCGGTGCTCCAGGAGGATCAACTGTTCGCGACGCTTGATCCGACCACGCGACGACTCCAATTGCCGACCAATCAGAGCGTCCTTCTTTCAGATACGGTTGGTTTCATCCGCAAGTTGCCGCATCGCCTGGTTGAGGCGTTCAAGGCCACGCTGGAAGAGGTGATCGAGGCGGATCTGTTGGTGCATGTGGTGGACGTCACCCATCCGCAGGCGGAAGCGCAAATCGACGCGGTCAACTCCGTGCTGAAGGAAATTGGTGCCGACGACAAGCCCACGATGCTGGTCTTTAACAAGATCGATCTGTTCGAGCGTTCGGAATACGCGCAGCAATGGTTGGCGCGTTTTGAGAATTCTTTTGCCGTCTCAGCCCAGACGAGCGAGGGCTTCGATGGGCTGTTCACCGAACTCGGCGCGGTATTGCGACCGATCCGGCGTTGTCTGGAATTGTCCATTCCCCACGCGGCATCCGACGTGATGGCCCGTCTGCATGAGATCGGTCAGGTGCTGGAGAAGGATTACAGCGGTGAGCGGGCGTATCTGAAAGTTCAGGTGCCACCGCATCTGGTCGCGGAGTTTGAGGATTATCTGATGACAGATTGAAGAGTTGAGCTGGAGGTGAAATGAGTGGGACACGAATCAAGGATTTGCCGAGTGGCGATCGTCCGCGCGAACGGTTGGTCGCACAGGGTGCGGATGCGTTGCGGAACTCTGAACTGATCGCAATCCTGTTGCGCACGGGGTTGCAGGGACGTTCAGCCGTGCAGGTGGCGGAGGATCTGGTGACCCGCTTCCAGAAGCTAAGCGAGCTCGCTTCAGCCAGTGTGGACGAGCTGTGCGAGATCAAAGGCGTCGGACGAGACAAAGCGGTGACCCTCAAGGCGGCGTTTACCCTGGCAAAGCGGATGGCCAGCGAACTTCATGGGGAAGCGCCCTTGTTGGACGAACCGGAGAAGATTGCTGATCTGCTCCGGGAGGAGGTTCGCGGGCTCGACGTGGAACACTTCCAGGTGCTGCTTCTGAATACCCGCCGTCGTTTGATCCGGAAGGAGTCGCTCTCGAAAGGAACGTTGGACAGCACGGTGGTTCATCCGCGCGATGTGTTCCGGTTTGCCATCTCGGCAAACGCATCGGCCATCGTTCTCGTCCACAACCATCCCAGCGGAGATCCGACTCCCAGCGAGGCGGATGTGCGCATCACGCGAGATCTGATCCGCAGTGGTCAACTGCTCAAGATCGATGTGTTGGATCACGTGATTCTCGGGCGTCGGAGCAAGGAACGGGACGTGGACTACGTCTCGCTCAGGGAGCTGGGATACTTCTATCAGTAGCTGAGGCAGCTCCGATTTCGGTGCGGGCGGCCGGATTGGAATGCCCTCACGCCAACTGTTTTTTGTTTAGGGCTCACCCGGGGGTGCGTCAACAATTCCTTGGTTGCTGTCCCTGATTCGATCACCTAGTGTTTGCCGACTTTTTGACGAATGAAGGTATTTATTGACGGAAAATACTACGACGAAGACAAGGCGAAGATTTCGGTTTTCGACCATGGTTTGTTGTACGGAGACGGGATTTTCGAGGGAATCCGCGCCTACAATGGGCGAGTCTTCCGGCTGAAGGAGCATGTCGACCGGTTGTTTTATTCAGCCAAGGCGATCATGCTGGACATCCCCATGTCACACGAGGCCCTCATGAAGGCAACGATCGAGACGTGTCGGCGCAACAAGCTCAAGGATGGCTACATCAGATTGGTGGTCACGCGCGGCAAGGGAACGCTCGGTCTCAATCCGTTCAAGTGCCCGAAAGGCTCGGTGATCATCATCGCTGGAAAGATCCAACTCTATCCGCCCGCCCTTTACAAAAAGGGGATGGAGATCGTCACCGTCGCCACGACCCGCAATCTTCACAACGCGCTCAATCCGGCGATCAAATCCCTGAACTACCTTAACAACATTCTCGCCAAAATCGAGGCGTTGAACGTCGGTCGGGAAGAGGCGTTGATGCTGAACGCGGACGGCTACGTTGCGGAATGCACCGGCGACAACGTCTTCATCGTGAAGGGTAAACAGATTTTCACCCCCCCGCTCTACGCCGGCGCGCTGTACGGAATCACGCGCGGCGTCGCGATCGATGTCTGCGAGCAAGCGGGCTGGGAGGTCACCGAGACCAACCTGACGCGCTATGATCTCTACAACGCCGACGAATGTTTCCTGACAGGGACCGGCGCGGAGATCATTCCCGTGGTCAACATTGACGGAAGAAAGATTGGAACAGGCAAACCCGGCAAACTGTCCAAGCAGTTGATGAAGGAATACCACACGCTCACCAATTCGACGGGTGAACCGATCTAGCCAATGCTTTGCAACGTCTGCAATAAGAACGAAGCAACCGTGCATCTGACGCAGATCGTCGGCGAAAAAATGCAGAAGGTGGATCTGTGCGAAGGCTGTTCGAAAGAGAAAGGAGTGGGGGATCCGACCGGATTCTCGCTCGCGGACATGCTGCTGGGGTTGGGCACGTCACAGGAAATGGAGGAAGCGGCGGGTGCCGATCTGAAATGCCCCGCCTGCAAGTATACCCAGGCTGATTTCAAGAAAACCGGCCGCTTTGGTTGTCCTGAATGCTACACCGTATTCGCCGATGGTCTCGAGACGATGCTCAAAACGATGCACAAGGGGCTGAAGCACGTCGGCAAGACCCCGCACAATTGCGCTGCCCCCGACCTGTCCAAAAAGCTCGAACAGCTAAAGGAAGCACTCGGAAAAGCCGTATTGGAAGAAGACTTCGAACACGCCGCCGTAGTGCGCGACGAAATCAGATCGATTGAGAGTGCCGCTCCAGTGGACAAACCCGACGCATGAACCTGCAAGAGTATCTCGCCGCACCGGTCCGCCAACGACCGTCCGGACCTGAAGATCGTATCGTGATGTCCAGTCGCGTGCGGCTCGCGCGCAATCTTCGCGGTCATGCCTTTCCCACATGGGCAAAAAAGAAAGGCCGCGTTCAGACCTTGGAGTTGGTGCGACCCGCAGTCGAATCACTCCCGCAGCTCAAATCAGCATTCACCACGGGACTCGAGGATTTGGCCACCGTCGACAAGCAGATCCTGGTCGAACGTCATCTGATCAGCCGCGAGCACGCCGCCAAAGGTGCCGGTAGCGGTGTGGTTTTCACCGAGGACGAATCACTCTGTGTGATGATCAACGAAGAAGATCATCTGCGGATGCAGGCGATTCTTCCAGGTTTGCAGGTGCCTGAGGCCTGGAGCGCCGTGGACGAACTGGATTCCCAGCTCGAAGGCAAGCTGGAGTTCGCCGCCACCAGTGAACTTGGATACCTCACCGCCTGCCCGACCAATCTCGGCACCGCCATTCGGGTGAGTGCCATGCTGCATCTGCCGGGTCTGGTGCTGGCCGAACAGATCAACCCGATCATCAATTCTGTAAACAAACTCGGTCTCGCCGTTCGTGGACTTTATGGCGAAGGAACCGAAGCACTCGGAAACGTCTTTCAGGTTTCAAACCAAAGAACCTTGGGAGAATCCGAGGCCGAAATCTCCGAGCGCTTGGGCAAAGTGCTGCGGCAGATCATCGAGCACGAGGAGAACGCCCGCGGGACCCTGCTCGAAGACAAATCACGTACGGTTTACAACCACATTGGCCGGGCCTATGGCATTCTCGCCAACGCCCACATCATTGCCTCGAAGGAGACAATGAACCTGCTTTCACTGCTCCGCCTGGGTGTCGATCTCGGGATGTTCAAAGGATTGGACCGGGGCGTGATCGATGAACTTTTCCTCGTGACCCAGCCGGCGCATCTGCAAAAGCAGCATGCCGACAAGCTGGGTGCCGAAGAACGCGACGTCCGCCGGGCTGAAATGTTGCGCACCCGACTGCAATCAGTCGAGCGGCCCCTAATTCCAGAAAACAAATAAACCTGTCGCTGGACAAACAGTCCTAAAGGCGACAAATTGCGATAAATTATGAGTGATGAAGCGATGAGCAATTTCACGCCGCGGGCCCAGCAGGTGCTGGCGCTGGCGCGTAAGGAAGCCGACCGGTTCAACCACAACTTCGTCGGCACCGAGCATCTTTTGCTCGGGCTTATCAAGCTGGGTCAGGGGGTCGCGGTCAACGTGTTGCAGAAGATGGGACTCGAACTCGAGACCGTCCGGCTCGAAGTTGAAAAACAGGTCGGTACGGGGCCGGATCAGAAGCAGGTGGGCAGCATTCCCTACACGCCGCGCGTGAAGAAAGTGCTTTCGCTCGCCGCCCGCGAGGCCAAATCACTGAATCACACCTACGTCGGCACCGAACACATTCTCCTCGGTCTGTTGCGAGAAGGGGATGGCGTGGCCGCCCGCGTCCTGAAGAATCTGGATGTTGATATCGAGGAGACCCGCAAGGAGATCCTGAAGGAACTTGATCCCAATTTCGCGGCTGAAGAAGGCGGCGAGGAAGAACCCGCCGGACGCAAGGGCGATCGGAAGGACACCAAGACCCCGGCACTCAAGGCATTCGGTCGCGATCTCACGGAAATCGCCAAAGCGGGCGATCTGGACCCGGTGATCGGAAGGCGCGAAGAAATCGAGCGCGTCATCCAGGTTCTCTGTCGGCGGACGAAGAACAATCCCGTGCTGCTCGGTGAAGCGGGTGTCGGCAAGACGGCCATCGTCGAGGGTCTCGCCCAAGAAGTCGTCAAAGGAAACGTTCCCGAACTTCTCCGCGACAAGCGAGTCGTCACCCTCGATCTCGCCCTCATGGTCGCGGGAACGAAGTATCGGGGACAGTTCGAGGAGCGCATCAAGGCGGTGATGGACGAGATTCGCCGGGCCAAGAACGTGATTCTTTTCATCGACGAGTTGCACACCATCGTCGGTGCCGGTTCGGCTGAAGGAACGATGGACGCCTCCAACATCATCAAGCCCGCTCTCAGCCGTGGCGAGATGCAGTGTGTCGGCGCGACGACGCTCAACGAATATCGCAAATACATCGAGAAGGACGGTGCCTTGGAACGCCGTTTCCAGTCCGTAAAGGTCGAAGCACCTTCGGTCGTAGACGCGATCGCCATTCTCAAAGGTCTACGCTCAAAATACGAGGATCATCACAAAGCCGACATCACCGACGAAGCGGTTGTGTCTGCTGTGAAGCTCTCTGATCGATATATCACCGGCCGTTTTCTGCCAGACAAGGCCATCGATGTGATGGACGAAGCCGGTGCCCGTGCGCGCATCACCGCGATGACCCGCCCACCGGAGGTCAAGGATCTCGAGGTGGAGATCGAAGAAATCAAGGTCAAGAAAGAGCGCGCGATCAAGGATCAGGATTTCGAAGGTGCCGCCGCCATGCGTGACATCGAAAAGACTGCGAAGGAGAAGCTCGAAACAGTGCTCTCCGACTGGCGCGAAGGTACCGAGGAAAAACGCGTCACTGTGGACGAAGACTGCATTCTGCACGTCGTCGCGAAGTGGACCGGCATTCCGCTCAAGCGGATGGAGCAGAACGAAATCAACCGGTTGCTGGAGATGGAGAAGAAGCTCTCCGAACTCATCATCGGGCAGAGCGAAGCAGTCTCAGCACTGTGCAAAGCACTACGCAGATCCCGAGCAGATTTGAAGGATCCGTCCCGCCCGATCGGCACGTTCGCCTTGTTCGGTCCGACCGGGGTGGGCAAGACCCTCCTGGCCAAGACCGTGGCTGAACAGATGTTCGGCGATTCAAAATCGCTCATTCAGATCGACATGAGCGAATACATGGAGAAATTCACCACCTCACGTCTCACGGGTTCGCCTCCGGGCTATGTCGGACATGAAGAGGGTGGTCAGTTGACCGAGAAGGTCCGGCGCAATCCCTACAGCGTCGTGCTTTTCGACGAGATCGAGAAAGCTCATCCGGATGTGATGAACATGCTTCTCCAGATCCTTGAGGAAGGCAAACTGACGGACAGCCTCGGGCGCGCTGTCGATTTTCGAAACACCATCATCCTGATGACCTCGAACACCGGTGCCGAGTCTATTGCCAAGACGAATTCCATCGGGTTTTCGACCGGCAGCGACGAGATCGATTACGAGAAGATGAAGGAAAAGATCTTATCGATGACCAAAAAAGCCTTTCGACCAGAGTTTCTCAATCGATTGGACGATACGATCGTCTTCCGCAATCTCACCAAGCCGGACCTGGTCCAGATCCTCACACTGGAAATGGCGAAAGTCATGGAACGGCTCAAGGCACGAAATATTGTTCTGAACCTGAGCGAAGAAGCCAACGAATTCCTGGTCACCAAGGGATATGATCCTCAATACGGAGCCCGTCCCATGCGGCGAGCGGTCGAGCGCTACCTGGAAGATCCACTTGCGGAAGACATCCTTCGCGGGATTCTTCACGATCGTCATCCGGTGGATGTGACCGTCGTTGACGATAAACTTAATTTTAGCCAAAAGGCAGACACCCAGGAAGAAGCCGTGTCAAAATGACCCGCTTGCCATTCCATCAGGCCCGGTGTGGAATTCTGCACGGGGCCTTTTCAGTTTCTGGGGAAGATCTATTCCGCAATCCGGACCGATCCCTTCGTCGAACCACCCGAGATACAGAAAGACCCTGATTTTAGCTAAGATTCTTGCTTTTTGTTACTCGGCTATCTATCGTCCAACCAATGCACTATCGGCCTATTACCTCGGTGCGGTGTTGGTTAATGCCGCTCGTATTCGCCGTCTTCCTGTCTGATCTTGGACTTGTTCACATTCGCGCAGCCGCACCTCTGCTGAACACTTACGAGCTCAAAACATCTGCTGGACCAAAATCTTACACTGTTTCTCTCACGGAACTTTTTGTCGCCAGCACCGGCCTGGCGAGCGATCTGACCGCGATCAACCAGGCGACGGCGAATGGAGTGGCACAATACGCTGCCTCCCTCGCAGAGCCCGGTGTAGAGGCGAAAATCGTCATTTATCCAACGGTGGGGCCGGTCGACGAGTCCACCCGCCGGGTGGTGTCGAAGATGTTACTGGTAAACGTCGGAATCCAGGATCCTTTGGTGCTCGCCCAGGCACACGGCCTGATGTGGCATTCGGATGTGGCTGGATTGGAAGGCTTCCATTTGTTTCGCGCACCTAATTCTGCCGCCGCCCTCATCGCCGCAAAGTCGATTGGAGATCAGGCCGGAGTTGTCTCGGCCGAGCCTATTTTGGAACAAATGTATCAGGCAGACTTCGTCCCGAATGATCCTCTATTTCCAGATCAGTGGCACCTTCTGAACACCGGCCAGAACGGTGCGATGGGCGGCGACGTGAACATCACCAACGTCTGGGATACCTACACCGGAGAAGGCATCATCATTGCGGTCATGGATACCAGCACTGACTACTTCCATGAAGATTTGAAAGTACTGACAAACTTTGCTTTGAATACCCTCAACTTCGCCACCAATGGCTTCGACACAAACGCCCATGTCGGTGGCCGGACCAATGAATTTCATGGAACGGCAGTTTCCGGTGTCGCCGCGGCGATTGGAAACAACGGGCTCGGTGGCAGTGGCGCGGCGATGGATGCCAGTATTATCCCAATTCGAATTCTGGCGGGTGGCCCGACCGCATTGTCAGATTTTCAAATCGCCGCCGGACTCCTGCATTCCAACTCAATTGTCGATGTGCACAACAACAGCTGGGGACCAGGCACCGGTGGCCGAAATATATCTCAGCTGGGTATTCTCCGGTCCAATGCAGTTGTTCAGGGAAGCCTCTTCGGGCGCGGTGGCCGCGGGACCATCTATGTCTGGTCAGCCGGCAATGACGGCGAAAGAGGTGGAAACGCGAACTACATTGGCCATTTGAACATGCGAGAAACAGTGGCAATCGGTGCACTCAACGATCTCGCCGAACGGGCCAGTTACAGCAATCCCGGCGCAAACCTGGTCATCAGCGCGCCAGCTGGACGTGATGCCACCCGTCCGCAAGGCACCACCACCACCGATGTCACCGGAATGACGGGTTATTCCATCGACAATTACACCGCCGGATTCAACGGCACATCGTCTGCGGCCCCCTTGGTCTCAGGCTGCGTGGCGCTCTTGCTTGAGGCGAACCCCGGGCTCGGATGGCGCGACGTGCAAAATCTCCTGATTCGCACAGCCACGATGAACGACACGAACCACACCGATTGGATCACGAACGGAGCGGGTTATACTTTCAATCATGATTTCGGCCCGGGAATGGTCAATATCGGTAACGCCATACAGCTGGCAACCAACAACTGGACCAATCTCGCTGTGGTAACCAATTATTCACTGGCGCAAACCAATCTGGTGGAGCCGATTCCCAGTTTCGACACCAACGGACTGGTAAAAACGTTTGTCGTGGATTTGCCGGTTGATATCCGACTTGAGCACGTGATGCTGAAGGTGGATATCACGCATCGGATTCGTGGGGATCTGGAAATTACCATGGAAAGTCCGTCGGGCACTCGGAGTGTGCTGTCCGCCGTCAACGCCGATGTAAACTCCGACTACGACAACTTCGAATTCCTCTCAGTGAGGAACTGGGGCGAATTGGTCAACGGGACCTGGACCGTGCGGGTCGCGGATCTTCGACCGGGCGCGAACGGGCTGGTTGATGCACTGGAAATGAATTGGTTCGGCGTGCTGACAAACGCATCGAGCCTTACCAACCCGCCTTCCATCAGCCCCAATTCGCATCCACGAAGCCGGACGGTGACTCTCGGGTCGACGGTGTTTTTCAACGTCGTCGCGGATGGTACGCCACCCCTGACCTACCAATGGATTTCGAATGGCGTCGTGGTCGCGGCGAACAATTCCCCAATCTATTCAGTGACAAATGTGCAGCAATCCAACGGCGGGACCTATGCCGTCCGAATCTTCAACAGCTTTGGAAACGTCCAGAGCAGGGCAGCTGAACTGACCGTCAACATTCCGCCCGAGATCACAACTCAACCGGATGGGTTGTTCGGGACCTTGGGTACACCAGCCACTTTTAGTGTGTCAGCCTCGGGCAACAACCCGCTTTCGTTTCAGTGGCGATTTAATGGCACTCCTATTTCCGGAGCGAATTCACCCACTCTATCGATTTCGAACATCAATTCGGGAAACTTGGGTCTCTACGACGTGATCGTGCAGAATCCGGTATCGTCGATCATCAGCCGACCCGCCGGTTTGTCCGCCTTCAGCCCGCTCACACCACCTTCGGGAGGATCCTTTCAGTTCACCATCAACGCGCCCAACGGTCACGTGCTCCGGATCGACGGTTCTTCGGACCTGATCAATTGGACCCCCATCTCGACCAATTCAGTCGCGGGTGGATCCACCACCTTCACAGACAGTTCCGCGCCTTCGACGAACCGTTACTACCGAGTGGTGCCGATCCCGTGAATTTGGGTCGCTTTGCGATCTGAAAAATCCGCAATCCGTTGGCACCGTCGAGCCGTTGCGACGCGGCAACTATTCTGGCTACTCAGGTAATCGTGGCTGAATGAATGCCATGCGATTCCGGCGCCCTTTGCACGGCTTGCCAATTGGAAATCCGGTATGCCTGCCGCCGAACCTCGCGGTCCGTTCCGGGATTTTTAGCGATCAACCCAGATCGCCGAGTCGCTGCCAAAGGTGCGCGCTCATCAACATGCCTTTGCGCAGCTGCTCGAGATTGAACTTCTCATTGGGCGAATGCAGGTTGTCATCGGGCAGGGCCAACCCCAACAACAAGGTATCCACGCCGAGGATCTTTTTGAAATCATTGATGATCGGAATCGAGCCGCCTTCGCGCATGACGATGGGATCGTGTCCAAACGAAGCTTTCAACGCTTCTAACCCTGCCTGCACCTGCGCGCTTTTTGGCGCAACGAGGTAGGGATCGCCTTCATGTCCGCCTGCCACCGAAATTTTCACGGACGGTGGACACACCTTTTTAAGATGTGCCTTTACCTGCCGCAGAATCTTATGCGGCTTCTGATTTGGGACCAGCCGGATGGTGATCTTACAGCTCGCGTATGAAGGAACGATCGTCTTGCTTCCCTCGCCTTGGTAACCGCTCGTCAGTCCATTGATTTCGAAGGTCGGACGGGCCGTGCGCTGTTCGGTCGCGCTGAAGCCAGCTTCGCCAAAGATCTGCTTGGAACCTAGCATCTTGAGATAAGCCCGATCCGTGTGCGGCACCTTCGCCATCTGCTCACGCTCATATTTGCTCAGCTTTTCCACGTCATCGTAGAATCCGGGGACGAGAACCTTGCCCTTGTCGTTCCGACATTTCGCGATCAGTTGGCAAAGCGCCATTGCGGGGTTTTCAATCGAACCGCCAAAGACGCCCGAATGAAGATCGCGCGCCGGACCGTCGAGTCGGACCTCCAGGGCCATCACGCCACGCAGTGAATAGGTGACCGCCGGATGTTTCGGACTGGGCATGCCGGTATCCGAAACGACCACGCCCGAGCAGGCGAAGTCCTTCTTCCGCTTCTGCACGAAGGGGGTGAGATTACTCGAACCGACTTCCTCTTCGCCTTCCAAAATGAAGGTGAGATCGCACGGGAGATCTGTGCCGGTTTTGAGATAGGCTTCCACCGCCTTGAGATGGGCCATGTGCTGACCCTTGTTGTCCGTGGAACCGCGGGCATAAATGTTTCCGTTCGCAATCTGTGGTTCGAACGGCGGTGTGTTCCAGAGCTCCAACGGATCTGGCGGTTGCACATCGTAATGACCATAGATCAGGTAGTGGGGCTTGCGGCTGTTTCGTGCGCGGGGAGTGCGGGCCACCACGATCGGTTGTCCGGCGGTTTTGCAAACCTCAGTCTTCAGGCCGATTTCACGGCAATGGGCAGCAATCCATTTCGAACACGCGGCGACATCCTTGTTGTGTTCGGGTTGCGCAGAAATGCTGGGAAATCTGAGATACTCACTGAGTTCATCCACAAACCGCGACTGGTTGTCGCCAATATAATCGAGCACCGATTGCATGCGCGCATTTAGCCGGGAAGAACTTGGCTTGGCAAGGTCTGGCAGAGACCGATGAACATTCCGGTGCCGGATAGGTTTGGAAGAGCCAAAAAGCCGTGATTCGTACAGGCTCGAACCCACCGGGACTTGGTTACGGGCCAGTGCTTCGATATTGTCCGGTGATCACAACACTGCATCGAATGAGAACTACTGTCTTACTAAACATTCTGCTTTGTCTGCCAACTCTGGCCGACGCAGCGAATCGTCCCAATATCCTGCTGCTGCTGGTTGATGATCTGAAACCGGCCATGGGTTGTTACGGCGACACCGCGGCTAAAACACCGAACCTGGACGCGCTCGCCGCCCGCGGAATGCGCTTCGACCTGGCGTACTGCAATCAAGCGGTTTGCGCGCCGTCGCGATTCACATTGATGCTTGGTTCGCACTCAACCTCGACCGGCCTCTACGGATTGGGAAGCCATCTCCGCCAGGCAATTCCAAATGCCGTTACGATGCCCCAATTCTTTGCGCAGCATGGCTATCGAACCGAATCACTGGGGAAGGTGTTCCACGTCGGTCATGGCAACAATGGCGATCCCGATTCGTTCAGCGTGCCCCATTTCAAGGATCTCGTGATCGAGTATCTCGATCCCGCGAGCACCGACGGCGGCAAGCTCACCCGGGAGGAAGCTCTGTTTACCAATCAGCGGCTCAACGAAATCAAATCGCTGCCCCGGGGCGCTGCGTTTGAGGCACCCGATGCCAAAGACGAGGACTACGCCGACGGGCGGGTGGCCAATGAAACCATTCGCCGATTGGAAGCGGCCAAGAAGCGGCGGGCGAAGGAAGGCATCCCGTTTTTCATCACGGCCGGATTTGTGCGGCCGCATCTTCCCTTCAGCGCGCCGAAGAAGTATTGGGATTTGCATGATCCGGCAAAACTTCCGCAGCCGCAGTATGAAGAATTTCCCGCGGATTCACCGGCCGTCGCGGGTAAACATGGCGGTGAGATCACGGCCTACAAACCAGTGCCCGTGCAGGGCGAGATCGGCGAGGCGCTCAAGCGGGAACTGATCCATGGCTACTACGCCAGCACGAGCTTCGTGGACGCGCAGATCGGAAAGGTTCTGAACGCTGTGAATCGCCTCGGCTTGGCGGACGACACCATCATCGTCTTGTGGGGAGATCATGGCTTTCATCTGGGCGACCTGGGGATCTGGACCAAACACACCAATTACGAACAGGCCAACCGCATCCCCATTCTCATTGTCGCACCCGGTGTGACCCGGCCGGGATCCGCCACCAAACAACTCGCCGAGAGCGTCGACATCTACCCCACTCTCGCCGAACTCGCAGGGTTGCCAAAACCCAAGGGGCCGCAGTCGATCGATGGGGTCAGTCTGGTTCCCACCTTGAAGGAGGCGTCCACACGGGTTCGCGGACACGCGTTTCATGCCTACCCCAAGGGCAAGCTCGGGCGCGCGATTCGAACGGAACGTTATCGCCTGGTGGAGTGGCGAAACCCGGACGAGCCGGTCACTGCCGCGCAATACGAACTGTACGATTACCAGACCGACCCGCTGGAGACTCGGAATCACGCGGCGGCCCGTCCGGAGATCGTCGAACGACTTGCCCAGACACTGGCGACCTATCCCAAAGCAAAAAACCGGTCGCGTAAGAAGAGATCGAAGAACACGAAATCGGCCGCCGTCATCGACACACCTGTCATTGCCAAGAAAACGCTCAAGATCGTTGCCGAGATAGATGCAAAGACGGCTGTACCAAACGGAGTTGTATTGGCCCAAGGCGGTCGTGAACATGGATACGCCCTCCACTTCATCGCCGGCCGGGCCATTTTCGATGTGCGCGTCAACGGCAAGGTCACCCGCATTGCCGGGAAGAAACAGCTCCAGCGGACTGTTCGTCTGGAAGCCGCACTCGATCGCGAACACATGAAGCTCATGGTCAACGATGAGGTTGTCGGATCGATCCCCTCGCCGGGCCTCATTCCCGTGCAACCAAAGGACGATTTGTCAGTGGGACTCGACAGCGAATCTGCGGCGGGAAACTACACGGCACCGAATCCGTTCAACGGCACGATCACCCTGACCCGGGTGGACGCCATCCGCTAGTTGAGCGGATTCAGCCCACGGAGCGCTGTAGGGATCAAAAACTCTGTTTCCCAAATCGGAAGGAGTAGAGATCGGCGTCTTTCATCACGAAGCGCAGACGCACGGTTCGACCGGCAAGACTGGAAACATCGGATCCATTTTCCCAACTGACGGTTCGCGCCACGCTGTCACCGAAGTGTTCAGGACTCTCTTTCAAGGCGAAGCCATCGATCGGCTGGCCGGCTTCATCTTGAATTTCCACCCGAATGCCCCCAGCGGCGGAGCTGGCGAAGTTGAGGGAGAGCTTTTCCCCGGTAAACGTGATGGGTTTGGTGGTGAGTTCGCCGCCCTTGAACGGAGCATTGATGGAAACGAAACCATCGAGACGGAGCGTGAAACGACGGAGGTTCCGACTGTCACCTTTCCACCCACCTTCGGTTGCGTACAGGGACATTTCGTTCGGGGCGCCGGGGAGGGACGAACGGGTTTCGACGGCGTGCCACGCCAGAAAGTTCTGTCCGTAGAGCCAGGTGTCCGGGCGTTGAATTCCTGGGCGTAGGAACGCCTCGTTCCAGCGCTCAAAATGGACGCCGTCCCGGCCGGCCATGAGCAGTGTTTCAGAGATGGCGGTGCCGTAGCGAAGATGGGCGCGGGCGCGTTCCTCTCGGTGCGCCAGCTCAGGAAGCTTTCGCATGGAATCCGACCAGCCGCGTTCGATGTAGCGGGTGGGAAAACCGATCAAAATGTGTGGTGCGCGATAGTAAGGGCCCACCTGACTGGTGTAGAGATGTTCATCCTCGGGCGAGTCTTCGTAAGTGAGATCGTGCTCATCCTTCCATTCCAGAAAATCCGCGGAACTGGCGGTGCGAACCGCCCGATATCCGGCGGGCTTCCAGACCTTGCCCGTCGTCACCCCGGCAGTGAAAGTGCGAAAGTAGGCTCGGTACTTTCCGGCCGCTTCGTCCCAGAAGCCCAGGTTCTGCGAATCGAACGCACCTTCAGTCACCACGGGTTCCTTCCGCATGAGTTTCCAACGGATGCCGTCTGCTGATTGAAATGCGAAGAGACCGCCCTCTTTGGCACTGCCGGCCAGCGCCTTGAAGCGCGCCTCGGGTGGGCACCCCGTCCGCTTATCGAGAAAGGGAGCGAAGTTGTGAACGCCCAGCCCGGTGAGGATGATGTTGTTTTCCTTCGAACCGTTGTGTTCGAAGAGCCCCAGCTTGGGCCGTTGCCAACGGATGCCATCCCGACTTTCCGCATAGCAATACACCTGCTTGCCCACCTTGAGGCGACCGTTGAGGACCCCGAGCGTGCAACCGCGATAGTACATGCGATACCGATCACCATCGCGGATCACCGTATGATAGGCACTGCCCGCACCCTCCCAGGGCGCGTCGTGCTGAAGGACCACCTCCCGGGCACGCGGATGGTGCAGGCGACGGGTGGCCCCATCCTTGAGTTCATGGATCAGATGTCCGTCCACGAAAAGTTCGCGGCGATCCCCGATCGCAATGGGATCGGCGCAGATGGAATTAAGCGCGGTGGCAAGCAGCAGAACGCCGGCAAGGGAATGAGATTTCATTAGCGGATTGATTGGCCCCGGCGTACCCGGGAGATGTTGCCCAGAATCGCTCCGATCGGCGGTTCGTCAAACACTGAACGCTGGGAATGTCGGCTTCCCAAGATCGGACCTACTCCTCTTCGGCTCGCAATCGCGAAATGATTCCCGGCAATTTTTCGAGCAGGTAATCCACATCTTCATCCTTGTTGTAGATCCCGAGACTGAGACGAAGGGAGGCTTTGGCCAAATCGGATCGGAGACCCATAGCGGTTAGCACGTGCGAAGGTTCCAACGAACCCGTTTTGCAGGCGGACCCGGTAGCCGCGCAAATGCCTGCCTGATCGAGCATGAGCAATAGCGCCTCGGCTTCGACACCATGGAACGCGAGGTTCGAAGTGTTGGGCAAGCGACTGGCACGCGAGCCGTTGCGACTGGTACGCGGAATTTCTTTGAGGATGGTGTTTTCCATCCGATCCCGAAGATCCCGAACGCGGGTGTTTTCCTCGGTGATGGCCGCCATCGCCAGATCCGCCGCCCGACCAAAGCCCACGATGTAGGGAACGTTTTCCGTACCGCCCCGACATCCGCGTTCCTGTCCGCCGCCGACCACGTATGGCGTGAAAGGCGCGCCGCGCCTCACGAAGAGGCAGCCGATTCCTTTGGGCGCATGCAGCTTGTGGGCGGAGAGCGAGAGGTAGTCGACTCGGGTGAGACGCACATCCAGGTTCAGTTTGCCCGCCACCTGCACCGCGTCCGTATGAAACAATGCGCCCCGTGAACGGGCGATGGCCGCGATCTCCTCGATCGGCAACACGACACCGGTTTCATTGTTCGCCCACATGACGGAAACCAGGGCCGTGTCCGGCCGAATGGTTTTCTCTAAGAGATGGAGGTCCAAAGATCCGTCCGATTCCACAGGGAGGTAAGTGATCTCGTAACCGCGCTTGGTCAGATGCTCCCCGAACTTCATGTTCGCGGAATGTTCGACCGCAGTTGAAATGATGTGCCGCTTGTCGGGTTGGGTCAGCAGGGCACCCTGCCAGGCGGCGTTGTTGCTCTCAGTTCCGCAGCTGGTGAAAATGATCTCGTCGGGTTCGCTGTTGATGAGTGCCGCGACTTTCGCGCGGGCGTCCCGAATGGAGCGTGAGATATCCGTGCCGAATCGATACGCCGCCGAGGCATTCCCCCACAGATCTGTGAAGTACGGCATCATCGAATCCACCACCTCTTCCGCAATGCGGGTGGTGGCGTTGTTGTCAAAATAGTAAATGTGGTCGCGAGTCATCAGTGAAGCTCTCGCTGGCGAGTAAAGAAGATTTGCGCGTCCGACTCCAAGGAATTTCTGTGACGGATGAGTGGCCGACCCGCTGGCTAGCGCTCCGCCACTGAGCGTGATGACCACGAAGAGCCGCAGTCTGAAAAAATATCCGTGCCGACTCCCGCCTTGGCGACTTTCAATTCCGTCGAACTATCGGCAGAATTCTTCCCATGTTTTACGCATTCACAAACCGGCTCAGCCGTTGGTTTTTTCTCCTGATCGCTCTTCGGTGTCTGTCTGTGAATGCCGAACTTACGCGGTTTGAGATCACGACGCGGGATTCATTTGCCGGTGGGAAGTCTTTTGGAAAAGCGGGTCCCTATGAGCGCATCGTTGGGCGGGTCCACTACGAACTGGATCCTGATTTGCCACAGAATCGGAACGTCATTGATCTGAAGCTTGCCCCGCGTAATTCTCGGGGCCGCGTGGAGCTGTCCGCCGATCTGTTCATCCTGGCGCCCAAGAATCTGACGAAAGGCAACGGTGCGTTGCTCTACGGCGTGAACAATCGCGGAGGCAAGAATGCGCTGCGGCACTTCAACTTCGCCTCGGGCAGCAACGATCCCAAATCCGAGGCGCAGGCGGGTGACGGCCACCTGATGAAGCTTGGCTTTACCGTGGTCTGGAGCGGCTGGGATGGAGAACTCCTGCCGGGCAACAATCGGATGCGGCTCTTTCCGCCCGCAGTGAATGGCAGCATCACGGGACTCGTGCGCTGCGAAATCGTTCCGGGCGGCGATACCAAAAGGACCGTGATCAATTGGGGCAATCACGGATCCTATCGTCCGACCGTCTCAGGGTTGAAGAGCGCAACCTTGACCCATCGTCTGTTGCCCTCACATCCCCGCGTGATCCTTCCTCGGAAAGATTGGCAACTGCATGTCAGCGAGGTGGACGGTGGTCTGGCAAATCAACTTCCAAAGGTTGAACTGGAGTATCCGAAAGGACTTCGGAAGGCGGAGATCTATGAGTTGATCTACGAGGCGAAAGATCCGGTGGTGATGGGAACGGGCTTCACCGCCGTGCGCGATCTGGTCTCGGCCCTGAAGCACGGGAACGGCACGGGGAATCCGTTGCTGGCGGATGGTCGCTCGCCAATCCGGCGCGCGCACTCGTTCGGCGTATCGCAGAGCGGGCGCTTCCTCCGTGAATTCGTCTACTGGGATTTCAATGCGGATGAGCGTGGCCGCAAGGTCTTCGACGGAATCATTCCCCACGTATCCGGTTCCGGCCTCGGTTCCTTCAATCATCGGTTTGCACAACCTACGCGCCACGCCGGGCAGCATGATCATCACGACTATCCTCCCGATCGTTTTCCCTTCGCCTACGCGACCCAGACCGATCCGTTGTCAGGCCAGACGGAAGGCATTCTGCAACGATCCCTGAAGAGCGGAACCGCACCGTTGGTCATGCATACCCAATCCTCATCCGAGTATTGGAACCGTTGTGGATCGCTCGTTCACACTGATCCGCTCGGCACCCGGGACGTTGAGATTCCAGACAACGTCCGCATCTATTTCTTTGGTGGCACGCAGCACGGCCCGAGTGGGTTCACGACCAAAATTGGCAACGGGCAGACCGCGCCGAATCCTGCCGATTACAAACCCTTCCTCCGGGCGCTACTGCCGGCGTTGGATCGCTGGGCTGCAACCGGGACGTTGCCGCCGGCGAGCGTCTATCCACGAATCAGTGACGGCGACCTCGTCGCCTGGACACAGAATGCCACCGGCTTCCCCAACATCCCGGGGATTCGTTATCCCGCTGTCATCCAGCAACCGTCCTATCTTGATTTTGGATCGCGCTGGCAAGAGGAGCGTATCGTCGACAACCAACCGCCCATCGCCCGCGGTGACTACCACGTCCTGGTGCCACGTTCACAATCGGATGGCAACGAACTCGGCTGTCTCCCTCCCCCGGAAGTTGTCGTGCCCGTAGCGACCTACGCCAGTTGGCGGCTTCGTAGTGAGAAGGGCGGGGCGGCCAACGAGCTCTACGGTCTGTCCGGTTCCTACATTCCGTTCCCCGTCACCAAGGCGGAACGGGAAGCAACCTCAGACCCGCGAAAATCGGTGGAAGAACTCTACGGCACACTTGAGAATTATCTGAAGCAACTCACCACCTGCTGCCGCGAGTATGAGCGCGCCGGATTGTTTCTCCCCGAAGACACGGAACGAACAATCCGCATCCAACGCGATCGCGTTGCGCCCTTGTTCCAAAAAATCAAGACTTCCGCGAAAGCAGGCCGCAACTGATCCGCAATGAACGAAGAACAACAAACAGGTATGACTTCGAACCGGCTTACCAGCGATGAAAAGCTGTGGAGCGTACTTTCACATCTTTCGCTCCTGCTGGGCGTGGGAATCCTGCTTCCGCTGATCGTCTATCTCGTGAAGAAAGGCGACTCACCCGCGGTGGCCGAACATGCAAAAGAGGCGCTGAACTTCCACATCTCCGTATACCCGTATGCGATCGCGTGTATGCCGCTCACTCTGATTTTCATCGGGTTCCTGCTCCTCCCGGTAATCGCATTCGCTTCCGTAATCCTCTCGATCGTGGCGGCGGTGAAATCGGTGGACGGTGTGGCGTATCGCTATCCGCTGACGCTTCGTGTCGTCTGATCCCAGCGACGGTCTCGGATTCACCTGCGGCACCAGTCATTCGTTCGCATCAGGGCTGAACAGCCCCGGCCCTAAGGGGCACCCCGAGCAGTCCTTGGGGCACTTCACCCCGTTTCGCAAACCGAGGAACGCGGTATGTTTTTCCCGTAATCGAAAGCGAAACCAATTATGAAAACCACCACTGAAAACGAATCGACTGAACAGATCATCCGCGACTGCCGACAGAGCATGGTCCGACTCTTCATCTTCGGTGGTATGGTACTTTTTGTGTATGGCCGCGCGCTGGCTGCGTTCGGTTAAGTATTCTGGTGTTGTGTGTTCGTCCCGGTGCGAATCGTCTGTGGCTCAGACGATTCCACCGGGACTTTCTTTTTGTTTTCCGCTTGAGAATTGCATTCTTCCGATGCTGCCCGCGAAACTCCCCCGATGGCGTTAATGATCGAATCGGTCGAGGCTCTCGATATCCGTTTTCCAACTTCGAAATCGTTGGACGGCTCGGATGCGATGAATCCGGACCCTGACTATTCGGCGGCATACGTAATCCTCAAAACCAACGATCCCGCGCTGGAGGGACACGGATTGACGTTCACCATTGGACGCGGAAACGAATTGTGCGTGGCCGCGGTCAACGCGCTGAAGTATCTGGTCGAGGGCATCAACTTTCAGGAATTCACCAGCGAGCCCGGCAAGTTCTGGGCAAAACTGACCGGAGACAGCCAGTTGCGCTGGCTGGGACCGGACAAAGGGGTGATGCACCTCGCGACGGGCGCGGTCGTGAACGCCTTGTGGGATCTCTGGGCGAAGGCCTTGAAGAAACCCCTCTGGAAACTGTTGTCGGACTTCACGCCCGAGCAGCTCGTGTCCTGCGTGGATTTCCGCTATCTCACCGATGCACTTACCCGGCAGCAGGCCATCGCCCTCCTGCAGGAAAAAGCCGACGGCAAAGCGGAACGCGAGAAAGAACTGCTCGCCAAGGGCTATCCCGCCTACACGACCTCCGCCGGCTGGCTAGGATATCCGGACGACAAGATTCGGAGGCTCTGCCAGGAGGCGATTGCTGAGGGCTGGGATTCACTGAAGATCAAGGTCGGTCGCGATATGCAGGATGATGTCCGGCGTTGTGAAATCATTCGTGAGGAGATCGGCTGGGACCGGAAACTGATGGTGGATGCAAACCAGGTGTGGGATGTGAAACAGGCGATTTCATGGATGAAGATGTTGTCCAAGTTCAAACCGCACTGGATTGAGGAACCCACAAGCCCAGACGATATCGGCGGACATCAGGCGATTTCGCAGGCGATTGATCCGATCAAGGTGGCCACTGGTGAACACTGCCACAACCGCATCATGTTCAAACAGTTCATGCAGGCGGAGGCGATCGACTTTGTGCAGATCGACGCCTGCCGGGTGGGCGGAGTGAACGAGGTGCTCTCAATCATCCTGCTGGCCGCGCGATTCGGTGTCCCCATCTGTCCGCACGGCGGCGGGGTCGGGCTGTGCGAATATGTGCAGCACCTTTCCATGTTCGACTACGTGGCGGTGAGCGGCACCCAGGAGAACCGCATGATCGAGTTCGTCGATCATCTCCACGAGCATTTCTTCGATCCCTGCGTGCTGAAACAAGGCCGCTACCTCGCCCCGAGCCAGCCGGGCTACAGCATTACAATGAAGCCCGAGTCACTTGCGCACTATCGCTTCCCGGACGGACCCGCCTGGGCCTCGTGATTCCGCCAGTCCACTGACAAATGTGTAGTTCAACCAACCGACACTGGCCTTTTTCGGTGTGGTGAGTATGTTGACCGCCACAAATGATCAGCGACACGATCACCAAGATAGAATCCCGATTGAACAGCTCCGAAGCGGTCAGCGACAAAACCCGGAGCGAACTGCTTTCCCTCCTCGGCGAATTGAAGTCCGAGGTGAATACGCTGTCCGAAACCCATGGCGAAGATGCGGAAACGATCGCCGGATTCGCCGGAATCTCCGCGCATGAGGCAACCCGCGGCACGCAGAATCCGGAGGCTCTCAAACATTCCATCGGTGGACTCGAAGCCTCGGTGGCGGAGTTCAGACAATCGCATCCGAAGCTGGTCACGGCGGTGAATCGCGTCTGCAACGCGCTTTCCAATCTTGGTATCTGACCCCGTCTGAATTTTAGGTTGTCACTCTGATCCCCCTTCAAACTAGTATCCCCAGCCATGTTCGAATCCCTGTCGGGCAAATTACAGAATGTCTTTCGCGACCTGCGCGGTCTCGGAAAGATCTCAGATACCAACGTCTCTGAAGCGTTGCGCGATGTGCGCATGGCGCTGCTGGAGGCGGACGTCAATTTCAAGGTCGCCAAGGCCTTCATCGGTCGGGTGAAGGAAAAGGCGCTGGGAGACAAGGTCATCCAGAGCATCCAGCCCGGCCAGCAGATGATCAAGATCATCAACGACGAGCTCGTCGGTCTGCTGGGTTCCACCAACCAAGGGCTCAACCTCGATGCCCAGCCGTCCTCGATCATGATGGTCGGCCTCCATGGTGCCGGCAAAACAACCTCCTCCGGCAAGCTGGCCAAGCTGCTCGTCAAAAAGGGCAAGAAGCCGCTTCTGGTCGCCGCAGATGTTTACCGACCCGCGGCGATGGACCAGTTGGAAACCCTGGCCCAACAGGTCGAGGTTCCCTGCGTCGTGATGCGTGGGGAGACGGACGTTCTAAAGATCGCCAAGGAAGCCCAGAAGGCGGCCGTGGCAAACAATTGTGACGTCATGATCTTTGATACGGCGGGTCGTCTGCAGATTGACGAACCGTTGGTGCAGGAGCTGGTCCGCCTGCGTGATCTGGTGAAGCCGCAGGAAATTCTGCTCGTGCTGGATGCCGCCACGGGTCAGGAAGCGGTGAACGTAGCCAGCCATTTCGATGAGGCGCTTACCCTGACCGGCGCGATTCTCACGAAGCTCGATGGTGACGCCCGCGGTGGTGCCGCCCTGAGCATGAAAGAGGTCACCGGCAAAGCCATCAAGTTTGCCGGCATGGGAGAGAAGCTCGACGAGTTCGAAGAGTTTCATCCCGAACGAATGGCGTCCCGGATCCTCGGCATGGGCGACGTCATCAGCCTGGTTGAAAAGGCCTCGGAAGCGGTTGATGAAGAGGATGCGCGCAAGCTCGAGGAAAAGATGCGCAAGGGGCACTTCACCCTGGAAGATTTTCACGCTCAGCTGCAGCAGATGAAGAGCATGGGCTCACTCGAGAGCATTCTCGGCATGATGCCTGGCGGCGCCGACATGATCGCCAATGCGGACATGAGCAAAGGCGAACGGGAATTCCGCCGCATGGAAGGCATCATCTGCTCGATGACCCCCATGGAAAAAAAGAAACCCAACGTGCTCAACGCCTCACGTCGCAAACGCATCGCCAAAGGCAGCGGAACTTCGGTCGCCGAGGTGAACACCCTCCTCAAGAAGTTCGCCCAGATGCAGAAGATGATGAAGAAGATGGGCAAGTTCCAGAAGATGATGGGCAAGATGGGCGGCGGAATGCCGGGCATGCCCGGATTCCGGTAACGCGACAAATTCCCCTTTCCATTTCTCAACCACGGAAGGCCGGAATTCACGGAAGTGATGAACGAATCCGCTTTCCGTTTCTTCAGTGTATTCCGTGGTTGAAATACCCCTCCGAACTCACCGGTCTTTGAGCACTACGATCTGCTTCTTGGCGTTCTCCCTCAGTTTGGCGGAAGCCGTCTTGTCCTCCACGACATCGCGATAAGCTTTTGATGCCGCTGCTGTTTGCCCGGCCGCCGCAAGCGTTTCGCCGAGAACCAGCAAGGTGGTGTGACGCCAGAATCCCTTGAGTTTCCCCAGATCGATACGTCTGATCGCGGCGAGCGCATCGGAATGATTTCCCTGCCGTGTCAAAATGCGGGTGGCGTTGAAAAGGGAGCGAAATTCCTCGGCCGCGCCGATGCGTTGGCGGGTTTCGTAATTCTGCCGATAGGCTTCTAGCGCGGCCGCATCATCCTTCACGTTTGTCTCACGGTTATGGCCCATCGTGGCGAGAATGGAGGTGCGCGTTCGGGGATTAGAGGTGTGGGCGAGCGCGATCTGCAGATCGCTCTCGGCCGGTTCGCCAGACTTGTTCAGGGCATAAGCCCGACCACGGGCAAAGGCACCAGCGCCCGCCTGCCAGAATGGCCATTTTGAAAAATCCTCATCCGCATACTCGGACACGATGGTCCCTAATTTTCCCTGAGCCAGCAGGTTCTCCATGCGAACGGTTTTGGCGATAGAATCCAGCGGTATCTGGCCTGCCAGTTCTTCGGCCTTTGGATAATCGGAAACGCTACGGGCACTGAGCGCGGCCTGTTGGAGAGCCACAGATTTTTGAAGGTCAGTCGCTTTGTCCGCCGTCGCCAACGCCAGGTATGAACTTTGCGCATCAGCGAATTTCCGCTTCTGCAAGAGACGAGCGGCCGCGCGGCTGTCGATCAGGTAATCTGTCACCGACGGGTCGGCATCGAATGCATGGGAGGTGCCTTTGTAGAAGTGGGCGAACTTCATCGTTTCGTGAAACCCTTTTGCACCAGTGGGTGAGAATGCGGTCAGCTCGGTGCCGGTTTCGCGGATGCGCTGACGACAGAGATTGATGTGCCACGGCAGACTGACCGTCGGCTTGCGGCCGATCACCAGATGGAGCGGATCGTTCTCGTCAGTCGTGATCGGGATACGAATTTCGACGTTCCAAAAGCCATCACCAACATGAGTAGCGACCTGTGCCTGTGAATCCCAACGCGACCAGTTGGACCGATCTGCGCCACGATCGAAATCGATGAGTGCACCTGCGGGATTTACCGCGATCTGATAGTAGTTGTGCGAATCGGTATTCAAGAGGATCTCGACCATATCCCCATACCACATCGCCTGATCCCCGTTCTTGGTCGCGGTGACGTTGGGCTTTGTGCCCGGTTCCTCCTCACATCGAATCGCGAAGAACAGGCTGCCACCCTGCCATGCCGCCTTGAAAGTCGTGCCAAAGATGGGCTGGCGACCGGTCTGGAGTTCACTCATCCGTCCGGTTGAGGCGATCGCGATCTCGCGCCAGGCTTTGTCTTCGAGTTGGCCATCGACCACAATGCGTTCCAACGGATCGCCACCGACCAGACGCAGTTTTGGAACGGGCCCACGTTTCTGGGCCAATTGCACCGACTTGCGCCGCAGGCCATTCAGATAGTTGTCGATCAGCCGGATTCGGCGGCCGTAGACAGATTCATCCGGCACCCCTACTTTCGCGGTTGCGAAGAGTTCAAGCGCACGTCCGGCCTTTTCGCCGTCCGTCTCCATTGCCCGCCAGTGTTCCTCAGAATAGCTGAAAAAAGCGCGCATCGGGTCCGCAGCAGGGCCGTAGAAGCGCTGACAGTATTCGTCGAACATCGCAACCGCGTCCTGCGAGATGCCGCCCCAATACATCCGGGCCGTGAAGTAGATCAGGAAATGGTTGTAGCCGATGGCGTTCGCGCCGAAGTCGAGCGTCAGCCAAATATCCTCGCCGCGGGAGATGCCTTTGGTGGCGTTGATACTCTCGCCCATGACCGTGGGGATGTAGGCAGGGAGGTAGAAGCCCCGACCGGTGAACGGGTAGTTCTCGAAGATCACGATCGGGTTGTCGGTCTTCTGCGTCCAGTCAGCCCGAAGTTGTTTCAATTCCTCACGCGCCTCGCTGGTGGGACGGCGACCACCGACGATGATCACCTGCACGTTCGGTTCAAGCTTGGCGATCTTGGTGGGGGGGGAGGTGTAGCTTCCATAGGCGCAGTTCGAGATCATCTTGCCCGGATGGCTCTTGGCGATTTCCTTGGCAACGCGATTCACAAAGTCCCACACATAGTCAGAAAGCGTGCCGCGATAGCCGCGTTCCGGCGTGTCTTGGCCCGCACACAGTTCGCACTGACAAATCGCTGTATACCCATCCGGCGGCATGATCGAGACGGTATCCATGTCGTAGTGATCGAACTGCGCCTGCGCAAACCGGATGGCCTCCTGCAGAAGTTCCTCGTTCGAGTAACACAGCTGGTTGAGCCGCTTCCCCCATTCGGTGTGTCGCTTGCCACCGTAGAGAGCAAACCACTCCGGATGATCCGCGAGCGTTTCCTTGTTATGGGTCATGCGGTGCAGACCGTGGGCAGCTTGTCGCCCGAACGGACGCCGCAATCCCAAGCGACAACCCCACATCATCGCTTCGCGACCACCGACCCCAGGGCGGAAGTTCAGTATCCGCATCGGAAAATCCGGCGTCACCGTTCGGTCAATCTTCGGCAACGCGATTGTCGCCCGCTTCGGAACGACTTCTCCCAGTTCGCCCGGCAGATACCAGCGAACACCGAGATCACGCAAAAACCCGCAGACACCGTTAAACGATCCGCGTTCGTCGAAGGTCCAGATATTGATGTTCCCGTCCTTGTCGATCTTCTGTTCGGTCGGCTTGCCAAAGAGAGAGTTGGGCCCGCTGTAATGCTTGTGCAGTTGATTTTGTGTGTAGCCCCATTGCTTGCCCGTGATCTTGTTCCACGCCGCCTGCATCTTGCCGCTGGCGATGTCGTTGTTGTTGCGGGGCCAGGGTTCGATCGGGACGAAGTCCGTGTCATCACCGATGAAGGCGATCCAATCCTTGCCGGACACAATCCGGTAGGCCCCATCCTCCAAACCTTCCGCGGTAATTCCGAGCTGCCGCGTATGCGAACTCTCTCCGACGAAAATCTTTACCGGCACCGAACCCGACGGTCGGTCCCCAATCGCAAGCTCCGCTCCAGCGATCTTGCGGATGTAAGTCTGGAGTTCCCGGGCCGCCAGACGCGTGGCACGTGAAGGATTCGCAGCGATGACGATTTCAGCGTGGGCCTCGCCGTTCTGAACCAGAAACGATTCGGCGGCGGCGGGAAGCGCGCACAAACTGGTGGCAGCCAAGAACAGGCGAATCAGTGAATGTTGCATACGCTGAAAATCCTCCCGTGAGCCTCCGACGAAGCAAGAACATTCACTGAGCCAGGATCAAAGCGAATGATCGACCCGCGCTTCAACCGGAGCGCGGAATTTGCATTCCGCGCCCCAAAGTCGTATCGCCTCGTGTTTATCCGACGAGGTATCAGTTGCAGGCAATTACACCCTCCCGGCAGCCGCTTTGAACGGACCCAGTTCGGCCATCAGCTGCTTGAATCCACCCAGGCTCAACTGCTGGGCACCGTCACTCCAAGCTTCCGCCGGATTCGGATGCACTTCGATCAGCAATGCGTCGGCACCCATCGCGGTCGCGCCTTTGCACATGGCCGCGACGAGGTCTGCCCGGCCGCATCCCTGGCTGGGATCGACGACGACCGGTGAATGCGAGGCGCCTTTCAGTATCGGGATCGCGGAAAGATCCAGCGTGTTGCGGGTGTAGTTCTCGAACGTGCGGATGCCGCGCTCACAGAACATGAGACCAGAATTGTTGTTCGAGAGAATATACTCGCCGGCAATCAACCATTCCTCGATGCGCTGAGACATGCCGCGTTTCAGCAGCACCGGTCGGCCGGTCTTCGCAGCCGCGATGAGCAGCTGGAAGTTCTGCGCATTGCGGGTGCCGATCTGCAGAATGTCCGCGTACTCGGCGACCATCTCCGCGTGATTCTCCGAGAGCAGTTCGGTGATGATGGGAAGCCCGGTTCTCTTCCGCGCCTTGGCCAGCAGCTTAAGTCCTTTTTCCCCCAGCCCCTGGAACTCGTAGGGTGAGGTGCGAGGTTTGAACGCACCGCCGCGAAGGACTTTGGCCCCAGCGGCGGCAACCGCTTCGGCGGTTTGCATCAGCTGTTTTTCACTCTCCACCGAACAGGGTCCGGCCATGACGATCATCTCGTCGCCACCGATGACGGTACCGTTGGAAAGCGTGATGGTGGTGTTTTCCGGATGTGCTTCGCGGCTGACGAGCTTGTAGCGCTTCTGGACGGGAGTGACGCTTTCAACCTGTGCGAAAGTGGTCAGTGTTTCCAGGTTGCCATGGGTCTGCTCGTCACCGATGGCGCCGATGACGGTTCGTGCCACGCCCCGCATGACATGCGGTTTGTAGCCCAGCTTGCGGATCTCAGAGAGGATCTCCTTCTCTGCCTTCTTCGTGATATTTGGTTTTAATACGATGATCATTTCTTAAGGGGAGATTCGCGCGCCGGGTCTGGATACAATAAAACCGCAGGCGTCGCGAACCTGCGGTTAGGGGTTATTCTTGGTGAATCGTTGCCCAACGTTGCAGGTTAGTGCTGGCTGAAATAGCCAAACCACCAACCTTCACTAAATCGTTGTGCACTGAGATTCATTGCGCGAGCAACGTAGACTTCCCGGCCGGGTGAGTCAACGTGAGGATTTCGATTTCTGATTTTAGATCGACGGATATGTCATTGGGCATCGAGAAGTCTGGCTATTTCGATTCGAACAATTCCCAATGACCGACCTCCTCAATCATCTCGATCGGGGTGTTGGTCAGCTGTTCCGCGACCGCCCGATGCGAGCCGCGCCAACCGACAAAGAGTACGCGTTGACGATCGGTCAGTTGTTTCAGTTCCTCAAAGTCTTCAATCGTATACGGCTCAAGGCGGTCTTGGTTCCCGGGGTAGTGGTAGGGCATCCGATGCTGCGGGAGATGCATGAAGTAAGGCCGGTTCGTCGCGCTGATGAGCGGCCAGGTGTAGAGCGGCAGTCCCTGCGGAATCCGCTGATAGACCACAATCGCGTCGCCGTCACGGTGTTCCCGCACTAGCGCGGCGCCCAAGGGTTTCAAAGTCTGATTGCTGCGGAACTCTGAATCCACCAACGGCATAAGTCCGATCATGAGTGCGAGATTCAAAGTGGAGGCAACCACACCTCCAGCTCCAAACTGCGCCAGGCTCCATCGCCGGGTAAGTACGATTGCCAGCACAATTGCGACGACCGCTCCACCCGCCTGCCACCAGATCCACGGCTGATCGCTGATCTTGAAGGCAAACCGATAAACAAACGGAATGGCGAGCATCGCGACGAAAGGACTCACAACTATCGAGCGACCGACCCACGCCGGCACTGGAGAAACCCCATCGGGATCCTTCCAATCCGGCCAACGCATCGCCACGAGCAATGCGAGCGCCGGCATCATCGGCACGATGTAGTGAGGCAGCTTCGCGGAGTTGATGGAGAAGAACAGGAGGGTCAGCCCGGCCCAACCGCTTAGCAACACCCACGCGTCCTTTGATTTTTCATCCAGCGAATGCCAGTGCGTCTTGCGCCACATCCAGCCCAGCAGGACGGTCCACGGCAAGAATCCAAAGAGCAGAATCGGGATGAAGTAATATACCGGTCCGCCGCGGTTCTTGGCGGCGGCCTTCAACGCATGTCCCACGACCTGACCCTTCACCATGTAGTCGAAGGAGCTGGCGACCCGCTCAAACAGAATCAGATACCAAGGC
>JBLFYM010000059.1:0-35150 GCA_047608975.1 Limisphaerales bacterium
CTGCGCAATTGGGATCCGGAAGAAGGTCAGCCGGCTTGCCTTTGTAGACAAAAAACAGTTCAGCAAGGGCGTGGATCTCGACGCGAAAACTCAGTTGGTACTCATCGGCCTGAAATCGGGCAGCACGCCGGACAAGGCAGCTCTCGCCAAGGCGATTGAATCCGCCGGGTACGATCCGGTCCATCTCTACAGCCTGAACAACGGAACGCTGAAAACGACCCCTCTCGTCGCCAAGAAATAGCGGCGATGATTCTTTCCTCGTTGCGACGAATACCCCCTCTTCTTGCAGCTCTGGTTACCGCATCGGCTCTGGGTGACGAGCCCATCTTCAATGAAATGCCCCGATGGTCTGATGGCTGGGGTTTTCAGTGGGTGAACGAATTTCGCAGCGAAAGCGATCTGCTGGAAGGTGAAACCGAGATCGGCCCGGGGTTTTCCGAAGACATCCATATCTTACATCTTGAGGGTGTCTACACCTGGCACAGATCGATCCGCTTGACCGCGAAGTTTCCTTACGTCATCAGCGCCGAGCGCGAAGTCTTGGGACCCGGAGGCGGCAAGATCACCCAGCGGGATCATGGCTTCGGCGACGCCACTTTCGCGTTGCCCCTGAAGAAGTATTTCAACCTCGATGGTCGCAGTGGATCATGGACGTTCGCCCCGCAGGTCCGGGTTCCGTTCGCTCGAGACGATGAATATGCCGTATTTGATAACCAATGGGGAAACGGTCTTTCACTCGGCTATGCAACCGAGTCTTTCAAATACCATTTTGGTGCCAGCGTGACAGGCTGGGTTTTCTACGGCGACGATCCTGATGAAGCCATGTTCAGCATCGATGCCGGTCGCAACGTGCAGGCGTTCGGATCTTCGGGTCACGTCAAATGGGAGACCGATCTCATGTATGAAGCCGATGGCACCCTCACCCTGGCTGCCGGCCCGGCGCTTTACTGGCGCATCACGGACACCGTCCATGGTCGCGTGGATTGGAAGCACGATTTCTACGACCATCAAAGCGGCCAGGATCACGGAAACGGAGACACGGTCAGGATTGGTATCGGATTCGTATTCTGAAGGGGCGCTCGTCCCTTCAACCGCTGGAAACTGAAGGACTGTTGAAAAAAAGAGCCGGACCTCGCGGTCCGACTCCTGCAAATTCCTGAATTCGTGGCGAGTAGTGATTACGCCCCGAAATCCGCTTCACCCGGGGTGGCTTTCACATCGAGTTTGATGACGACTTCTTTACGAATGAGATTGTCCGCCTGCCCGGGGAATTTCATTTCGAAATCGAAACGGTCGACAAAGAACTCCGCCTTCAAGGTCACCGTTTCGTCTGTCACCGCGATGTCTGCGGGAAACGAAATCGACTTCGTCACGCCGTGCATGGTGAGATTCCCAGTGAGAGTCTGCTTGCCATCCACTTCTTCCAAAGCGGTGGCCGCGAATGTGGATGTCGGGATTTCTGGGACATTGAAGAAATCAACGTTTTTCAGATGTGCCGTGAGTTTCTCGCTGTTCGTCCAGATCGACTCCATGTCGATCACGATCTTGCTGCCCGTGCTGTGGAACTTGCCATCGACCACGTGCAACTGACCGACGAACTTCTTGAAGCCGCCGGGCGTTTCGCCGCCGACCGCCTTGGAGGCCAGAAACTCGACCTTGGAGGCTCCACCAATCACGTATGGTTTGACTGGAGCTGCATCAGCCGCATCCGCGGGCTTGGCTGGCTCGGCAGCACTCGGCTTCGGGTCATTGACCTTGGCTTCGGCGACATCGTCGGCAGGATTTGAACAGCCGGTGAAAGCGATGATCGAAGCGGTGAGAATAGTATTCAGCAGTAATTTTTGCATAAGGTAGTAAAGGGGTTGATCGGCCGGCAGTGTCAGCGGCATTTATGGTAAGTCAAGGATGTCATCAGACGCGCCGGAACTCGTTCAAGGTTCGATCAGCAGATCGGTGACCGCCCCCAGATGCGCACTGGAAACGGTTGCCGCGTACTTGGCGAGCACACCCCGCTGATAACGCGGCTTGGGCTTCTTCCAAGCTTTGAGTCGTTTGGCGATCTCTTTGGCTGGGACATCAAGATTGAGCGTCCGTTTTTCACCCTCGATTGTCACTGAATCACCGTTTTTCACCACCGCGATGACGCCGCCTTCGTAGGCCTCGGGCGAAACGTGGCCCACCACAAAACCGTGACTGCCACCACTGAAACGCCCATCCGTGATCAGGGCAACGTCTTTGCCCAATCCCTTGCCCATGATTGCGCCGGTTGGGGACAGCATTTCTCGCATCCCCGGCCCACCTTTCGGCCCTTCATAGCGAATCACGATTACATGTCCCTTCTTCACCTTGCCATTGAGAATCGATTTCAATGCGGCTTCCTCGCTGTCAAAACAGATCGCCTTGCCGCTGAATCGCAGACCTTCCTTGCCGCTGATTTTGGCTACCGCGCCGGTCTTGGCCAGGTTGCCATAAAGCACCACGAGATGGCCGTCCTTTTTGATGGGGTTGTCAAAATCACGAATGACCGTCTGACCTTTCGGATAGCTCGGCGCGTTTTTGAGATTCTCGGCGAGAGTCTTGCCCGTGACCGTCATGCAATCCCCATGCATAAGTCCCTTGTCCAAAAGCATCTTCATCAGCGGCACGGTGCCACCGATGCGAACCAGAGCCGCCATGACGAAGGTTCCGCTGGGTTTGAGATCGGCCAACACCGGCACCCGTTTACCGATCCGGGTAAAGTCATCGATAGTGAGCTTGACGTTGGCGGCGTGGGCCATTGCCAACAGATGCAGCACAGCGTTGGTTGAACCACCGAGGGCGGTCACCAGGGTGATCGCGTTTTCGAAGGCCTTCTTCGTCATGATGTCACGCGGACGAATGCCCTTCTTGAGGAGGTTCATCACGGCTTTGCCGGCTTCAATACAATCGTTCTTCTTGTCCTTGCCAACCGCGGTTTGCGCAGAGCTGTTGGGCAGGCTCATGCCGAGTGCTTCAATCGCACTCGCCATTGTGTTGGCGGTGTACATCCCGCCGCAGGAACCGGCACCCGGGATCGCGCAGGCCTCGAGTTGGGCCAGTTTGCGGTCGGACATCTGATTGTTCGCGTGTTTTCCGACCGCCTCAAAACAGGAAACGATATCCACATCGACCCCTTCGAACTTGCCGGGAAGAATTGTGCCGCCGTAAACGAACACCCCGGGCCGGTTGAGACGTGCCAAGCCAATGAGACATCCCGGCATGTTCTTGTCACAACCGCCGATGGTCACCACGCCGTCGAGACCTTCACAGCCAACCACGGTTTCGATGGAGTCGGCGATCACCTCGCGCGACACCAACGAGTATTTCATGCCTTCGGTCCCCATCGAGATCCCGTCAGAGATGGTGATGGTGTTAAATTCGAGTGATTTTCCGCCGGCTCCATCAACCCCCTTACAGACCTCTTTGGCCAACTTGTCGATGTGCATGTTACACGGCGTTACCATACCCCACGTCGAGGCCACACCGATCTGCGAGCGTTTGAAATCTTTTCGGTCAAATCCGACTGCATGAAGCATGGCACGGCTGGGGGCGCGCTCCGGTCCATCCACGACAATCGCCGAATGGGCGCGTTCCAAGGATTTCGATTTCGTGGTCTTCTTCTTGGCAGCTTTCTTGTTACTCATGACTTGCGCGAGATTTACCGGATGGACGCGCGGAAATAAAGGAAATCCATGGAGCTGAGAAAAATGCCCCACCGCAGTCAGGGGCAACTGCGCCAGGGCTGGCTGGGGGGCGGATCTTCCTAAAGTGAATTTCGCGATGATGTTGCGATCTCTTCCTGCTTTGGGGAATCGAGGCGCTCGGCCAAATCCTCACCGATATTGAGAACGAATGGCGCGCGCGCCAGGGGAAGCTCAGTACCTGAGATTCCCCTCGGCTTTACTTCTCCGAATTCAATCGCAGCCAGTTGTAGCGCTGCTGCCACGGGCGCGCGGCCTCAAGCTGGAAGGCGAGCTGAAACAGCCGGGCTTCCCCTCCATACGCGGCGGCAAAATGCACCCCAATCGGCAGGTTATTCTCGCCCCAATAGAGCGGAACACTCATCGCCGGTTGGCCCGTGGCATTGTAGAGATTGCAAAACGGCGAATAACTGCGCATCCGGGCAAATAGCGCGGCGGGATCAGCCGTCAATCCTCTCAAAATGCCGTTGCGGATCGGAGGTTCCGCCAAGGTTGGACTCAGCACCAGATCGACTGATTCCATGAACCCCGCCATCTGACGGCCCAGGCGATGGACGGTTTCGATCGCCTCCGAGTATTGCGTCCCGGTCACCTGCTGGCCCGCCTCGTAAATGACCCGGGTCGTAGGTTCCAGATCCTCCCGCTGCAACATCCGCCGTCGACCCGCGATCATGCCCTCGATGGTCTCGGCCACCTTGGTGCGAATGATCAAGCCGCCCGCCTCTCGCAGCTCACTGCCAGCTACCGGCAATTTCGATTCAAACAACTCATGCCCCAGATTCTCCAGCAACCGCGTCGCATCCTCGAGCGCTGCCCGACATTCGCCATCAACTGCAGTACCTGATGGCGGTTCAGACACTACGGCGATTCGCAGGCGTCCCGTCTTCCTCCGACCCGTATCCGCAAAGGATTCATCCGGCACTGACAAATGATAGGGGTCCCCCGTCACGGGGCCGGAAACGATGTCTAGCAACGCCGCAGAATCCCTCACCGAGCGCGAGACGACTCCATGAGCGGTAAGTCCTCCCCAACCTTCACCGTGATTGGGGGCGAAGGAAACGCGGCCCCGAGATGGTTTCAATCCAAACACTCCGCAGCACGAAGCCGGAATCCGAATCGATCCGCCGCCATCCGTCGCGCTGGCCGCCGGACAAATTCCCGCCGCCACCGCTGCCGCACTGCCACCGCTCGATCCTCCCGCTGAGTGGGCCGGATTCCAAGGGTTGCGCGTGGGGCCATAAAGCTCTGGTTCCGTCGTCACATTCAGCCCCAGCTCGGGCATGTTTGTTTTGCCGAAGACGACCATTCCGGCAGCGCGTAACCGCGCGACATAGGCGGAATCGGCGGTTGCAACATGGTCGTGCATAAGTTTGCAGGACCGCTGGGTTCGCACACCTCCGAGATCGATCTGATCTTTGAGCAAAAACGGCACGCCCCGAAACGGACCATTCGGCAGGACGTCGGCAATTGCCCGTCGGCCGAAGTCAAAGAGTGGCTGAATTACCGCGTTCAATTCAGGGTTGGTGGCGTTCAGTCGCTCGATCGCCAATTCGAGAAGTTCCTCCGGCGAGGTGGCACCTTCACGGACCATTCGCGCGAGGTCAGTCGCATCAAATGTTCGATACTCTTCAACTGTCACGCGCGAAACATTGGCGACTCCCCGAACGGAACGCTAACGAAAAGCGTTCCGTAAATTGGGCGGGACAATTCAGGAGCCTCGGACTAAGAATCCTCCATGAGATTCCCGCTCCGATGGCTTGGCTTGGCTGTATGCGTCTCCGCGTTGTGTGCCTCTGCGGCGGACCACAAGGAGTCCAAACCACTCACCAAGATCCTCTTCGGTTCCTGTATCAAACAGGAACATCCCGTTCCGATTTTCAAACATATCAACGCCCGGCAGCCAGACCTGTTCCTATTCCTCGGCGACAACATCTATGGTGATACTGAAGACATGCAGGTCCTGCGTCAGAAGTATTCCAAATTGGGGGACATGCCCGGCTTCAGAACGCTCCGCAAGGCGACCCCTATCATGGCTACCTGGGATGATCACGATTACGGCATCAATGATGGGGGAGCCGCATATCCCAAGCGCGTCCAGTCGCAGACGATCTTCAATGATTTCTGGAAACTTCCAGCCGCCGCGCCTCAGCGACACCGGGAGGGCGTTTACGATGCGAGGGTGTTCGGGCCGCATGAGCAGTCCGTGCAGATCATCATGTTGGACACCCGCTACTTTCGCGCGGCGCTGAAACGCGGACCGCGCCGCACGGGCGGCCCTTACTATCCCGATCCGAATCCGGCGCTGACCCTGCTCGGAGACGCCCAATGGAAATGGCTGGAGCAACAACTGAAGATCCCCGCCCGGCTCCGGATCATTGCCACCAGCATCCAGTGCATTCCCGAAGCAGCGGGCCAGGAAACCTGGTCGAATCTGCCAACTGAACGAGCCCGGCTCTTCGATCTCATTCGGACGACCCAAGCGAACGGGGTGATCCTGATCAGCGGCGATCGTCATTGGTCCGAACTATCGAAGACGCAGAAGTCTGTTCCCTATCCGGTTCACGAACTGACCTCGAGCGGCTTGAACCAGATTCATCCTCGTGGCACCCCAACGAAGAACCGTTACCGGGCGGATAAATCGACTTATCACAAGGAGAACTACGGCGCGATCCTGATCAACTGGGCGACGACCTCCCCCCACGTCACACTGCAAATTCGCGACGCGTCCGACCAGGTCCGGATCCAAAAGAAGCTGTCCCTCTCAGATCTCCAATAACCCGGGCGCGAACAATGCACTTCCATCCAATTCAAAGAGGACTCTCGATTCTCTTCACCTACCTCGCCGCCGTCGCACTGATACCTGCGGCAACCAAACCCAACCTCCTATTCATCGCGGTCGACGATCTGCGCCCCGAGTTGGGTTGCTACGGCGCACCGGTCAAGTCACCGAACATCGATCGACTCGCGGCCGAGGGCACGGTATTCGAGCGGGCCTACGTGCAGCTTGCCCTGTGCATGCCTTCACGAGTGTCGGTGATGACCGGACAACGACCGGATACCACCGGAGTCGTGGATTTCTCGGTACGCTTCCGGAGCGTGCAACCCGACGTCGTGACAATGCCCCAACATTTCAAGCGCAACGGCTATCACGCCGTCGCCTTCGGAAAACTTTTTCACAACGACGACCCCGTATCGTGGAGTGAACGTCTCTTCAAATCACGCAAGGCGGCCTATCACAGCAAGTTCGGATTGAAGGTTCTCGATTGGATCAAGGAGGACCATCGCCGCGTGACCTACGTCTGGGATCTGGGAGATGGTGTCACCAAAACCAAACGACCCGGCGGCCTCGCGTGGGAGGCTCCGGACGTCGCGGACAACGCGTTGCGCGATGGGGACATTGCCGATGCCGCCATCGCCAGGTTGGGCAGCTTGCGAGACACCGACCAGCCATTCTTCCTGGCGGTGGGATTTCACAAACCCCATCTGCCGTTCATAGCGCCGAAAAGGTATTTTGAACTGTATGACCCGGACGCGATCAAGCCCGCAACAAATCCTTTTCCTCCGAAGGATGCGCCCAATTACGCGACCTACAATTGGAATGATCTGCGACACTACTACGGGATTCCCGACGTCGGCCCGGTTTCACCCGAGCAGGCGCGCGACTTGAAGCACGCCTACTACGCCTGTGTCAGTTACATGGATGCCCAGGTCGGCCGCGTGCTGAACCGACTCGATGAACTGGGCCTTCGCGAGAATACGATTGTCGTCCTGTGGGGCGATCACGGTTGGCAGTTGGGAGAGCACGGGATGTGGGACAAACATTCGAACTTTGAGACCTCCACTCGCGTGCCCCTGATCGTCCGCGCGCCCGGCTTTCGCCCAGGGCGCTCCAAAGCCCTCGTTGAAAGCGTGGATATCTACCCCGCCCTCGCAGAACTCGCGGGTCTCGATATTCCCAAACATGTGGAAGGTCACAGTTTCGCTCCGTTGCTGGTGACTCCCGATCGCGCGTGGAAAACCGCAGCATTCAGCCAATACCAACGGGTCATTCCCGGCTACGGACAAATCGCGCGTGGAATGGGATATTCCATGCGGACCGATCAATACCGATTCACGCGATGGACGGTTCCGGGCACGGAGTTCGTGGAATTTGAACTCTACGACCACGCGAATGATTCGGAAGAGAACGTCAATCTCGCCCAGCAACCCCGATTCCGTCCGACGATAACGCGCCTACAGGAACGCATGAATCAAGGTTTTGAAGGATTCAAACAGACCTCACAGTAGAGATTTTACCGACACGAAAATAGTCCAACCTCGGTATTCCCAGTCTTTGAAACTAGTGAAACTTAACTTCAGATTTTGGATGGATTTGCCCATTCGCCCGGTGGGTGGGCATTACTTTGCCCCGCCAGATTCACGATTCACTCAGCGCCGCTTTGGCTCAGTCCCCAGCATTCGGGCATACTTCTTCTCCAGTCGCTCCCGCTGACGGTATTCCGTAGGCGAAAGCTTCGTCATACGTTTGAAATCCTTGCTGAAGTAGAACTGATCATAATACCCCGTCTCGTCGGCAATGGCTCCAATCGTGTCGTCAGTCTCCAACAGGCGTTTCTTGGCCTGATTGATCCGCTCCCGTTTTAGCCAGTCGATCGGGCTCGTGCCAGTTGCGGCCTTAAACTGCCGGTGAAAACTGGAAACGCTCATGCCAGCCATCCGGGCGAGTTCATTCACAGTCAACGGTTCGTTATATCGCAACCGCATCGCTTCAAGCGGTTTTCGAAGCGACTGTGGGATCGGCGAATCGGCGGTCGGATTCGCATCGTGGCGCGAGGCAAAGAGCAGATTGATGATCCCCGCGACTTCGGCATGAACGCCTGCTTCCATCGCGATGGGTCGTTTCACAAGCGTCCGGAGAATACGCTTAAAGGCTGCCGCTGCGCGCGTTCCATCCACACCGCTAAACACCGGAGAACCGACAGTGGTCAGCACGCGGTAGATCGAACTCATGTGGGGCCCCTCCACCCGAACCCACAGCATCTCCCAGGGAGACCCTTCGACGGGCCAATGCGCGTTGTCGTTGTCGTTGAAAATCCACGCCAGATCACCTTCGCTCACTTTCCAATCCCGGCCGTGAACACGAACAAATCCCTCCCCTTTCAGGCAGAGGAGCAGTTTATGGCCCGGATAATTCGGATGAACCTTCCGATAGTCCTCGCCCGCAATCAGATGGCCGGCACGGAGAACACAATAGAACAACTCCCGACCGGAATCAGTCGGCGTATGGAAACAGGATTGAATGATCTTCGTCTGATGTTTCGCGCGATTCATGGCAGAATATTACATAGCATAGAGAACAAATTTCATTGTTGAAATGTCATTGTCTGGAAAAGACTCTGACGATGAAGTTCCTTGTGAAAGCAGCCGTCCTAATGGGGGTGGTCATGAACGCGACTCCCGGAGTCGCTGCGGTTGATTTCAACCGCGACATCCGACCGCTGATCTCAGACCGGTGCTTTCTTTGCCACGGGCCCGCCGAGTCCACCCGTAAGGGCGGACTCCGCCTTGATCATCGCGCCGACGCAGTCAAGGCCGGCGCAATCGTTCCCGGCAAACCCGACGACAGCGAACTGATCAAGCGAGTGTTCTCCAGCAGTGCAGACGATCGGATGCCACCCACCGACTCGCACAAGACCCTCAGCGACGCGGAGAAGAAACTCCTTCGCAATTGGATTCTGGAGGGTGCCAATTACGCGCAGCACTGGGCATTCAATCCCCCGGCGGCTCGTGCCTTCCCACGAATTGCCGGCCGAGCGTTGACACCCATCGACGCATTCGTGCTCCGCAAACTAAGGGAACACAAACTGGAGCTGACTTCGTCCGCTGATCCCGCAGTGCTCGTTCGTCGTGTAAGCCTTGACCTGACGGGACTGCCTCCCACACCAGATGAGGTGGACTCGTTCTTGAACGACAGGAGTCCGCGCGCCTACGAAAACGTGGTCGATCGATTGTTGAACTCAAAGCGATACGGCGAACGTATGGCGCTCGATTGGATGGATGCCGCCCGCTACGGCGACACCTCGGTAATGCACGCGGACGGCAATCGCGACATGTGGCCGTGGCGCGATTACGTCATCGATTCATTCAACAACAATCTGCCCTTTGATCAGTTCACGATCGAACAGCTCGCCGGTGACCTGCTCCCGAATGCCACCGTTCAACAGCGGGTCGCCTCGGGATTCAATCGCAATCACGCCACCTCGGATGAGGGAGGTGCCATCGCCGAGGAACTGCGGGTTGAATACGTCGTCGATCGCGTCAAGACCACCTCAACCGTCTGGCTCGCCCTGACGATGGAGTGCAGCCAGTGCCACGATCACAAATACGATCCCATCTCCCAGGAAGAGTATTTCCGTTTCTACGCCTACTTCAACAACACCACCGATCCGGGCATGCAAACCCGGCGTGGCAATCAGTCTCCCGTGGTCGATGTTCCGACCGTTGATCAGGAGAAACGTTTGATCGCCGCCCGCGGGAACCTGGCGCACGCCAACAAGCGACTCAACGACCACAAGACCAAGATGCGACCGCAGTTCAACTCCTGGTTGGCGAAGCTCAAGGCGGGCGATCCAGACGCAATCCCGCAGCCTTCCGGATTGGTCCATCGCTTCAATTTTGGTAACGAGGAGGAGTTCACCGATGAAATCGCCGGAACAACAGGCAAGTTGCAGGGGAAATTCGAAAGCACCGTTCGCTCCGGGAAAAAGCGCGCTGCGAAATTGAATGGGAAAACGCAGATCGTCTTCGAGAACGGACCCACCGTTGACTTCAAGAAACCGTTCACCTTCGCGGCCTGGATCAAGTCTGCCGGAAAAGGATCATCCGCCATCTTTTCGCAGCTGGAGACCAACGATTTCCGCGGGTTCGACTTTTGGCAACAGGGCCAAAAAATCGGGACTCACATCATCAACAAATGGTCCGACAATGCCGTCAAGGTGATCTCAAAAAACTCCATCCCTGAGAACAAATGGACCCATGTCGTGGTGACTTATAACGGCAACCTGAAGGCCGCCGGCGTAAAAATCTACATCAATGGCAAACTGTCCCCAAACAAGGTTGAGAAGAATACTCTCAAGGCCTCAACCAAGATCAATGCACCTTTCCGAATCGGTTCTCGCGGAAAGGTCAGCAACTTTACCGGTGAGCTCGCCGACCTGAGAATCTACGATAAGATTCTTTCCGAGACCGAACTCGCCCGCATCGGTCAAAACCTGGTGGGACGCGCGTTTGCGAAAGATCCCAAGAAGCGGAACGACAAGGAGCGCGGGCTGATCGATACCTATTACTTCGAGACGCAGGATGTGCAGTATCCCGAATTCGCGAAGGCCGCGGGGACCGCCAAGCAACACGAAGCCAAGGTGAAGGGAGAAATCGTCACGTGCATGGTCATGCAGGACAACGTCAAGAAACCGCGCATGACGTACGTGCTCAATCGGGGCCAGTATGATCAACCCGACGAGGAGCGAGAGGTTAAGACCGGCGTCCCCACATCGCTCGGTGCCCTGCCCCCCGGTGCTCCGGACAATCGGCTCGGGCTCGCCCAATGGCTTACCAAATCCGATCACCCACTCACCTCCCGGGTCGCCGTGAACCGGGTCTGGACGATGCTCTTTGGTGAGGGACTCGTCAGCACGCCCGGAGATTTCGGGAATCAGGGCGCTATTCCCTCACACCCCGAACTCCTCGACTGGCTGGCAATCGATTTTGTGCAGAACGGTTGGAATGTTAAGCGCATGATCCGTCAGATCGTCCTCTCCGACACCTATCGTCAAAGCAGCCGCGTATCTGACAAACTGCTCAACCTGGATCCCCAGAACCGGCTCCTCTCGCGTGGCCCGCGGTTCCGTCTGCAGGGTGAATTCATTCGGGACCTCGCGCTCTCGGCGAGCGGTCTGCTGAATGGCGAGATCGGTGGTCCCGGCGTAAAACCCTACCAACCAACAAACATCTGGAACGAAGTCGCCCTGAACGGTGGCCTTAGATACAAAGCGGACGCTGGAGACAAGCTCTACCGCCGCAGCATGTACAGCTATTGGCGTCGTTCGTCACCGCTGCCAAACATGCTGATCTTCGATGTCCCCTCCCGGGAAAAGTGCACCGTCAAACGGCCGCGAACCAACACCCCGCTCCAAGCTTTGGTGACCTTGAACGACCCTCAGTTCGTCGAAGCGGCACGCGTCCTTGCGGCGCGCCTCATCAATGAACGCGAGGATACCAAATCTCGGATTCGACATGCCTACAAGCTCGTGACGTCGCGCGAGGCCAACAGTCGGGAGATCGCCATTCTGACCGAAACCTTGGAAGAACAGATCCAGGAATTCAGCGATGCCCCTGCAAAGGCCCAAGAGTATCTCTCGGTCGGCGAACATAAACGTGACGAAAAGATCGATTCCACCGAACACGCAGCCTGGTCAGTCATTTCACAGCTGATTCTCAATCTCGACGAAGCTCTTACCCGCGGTTAGCCCATCCATCGCACCAGCAAACGATTCCTCCTCATGAATCCCTTTCTCGATCAACAACAGACTCTCAGCCGCCGCAACCTCCTGCTCAAGATGGGCAACGGCATGGGCGCTGCCGCGCTCAGCACGCTGCTCAATCCCGGGTTGACCAGTTCTGCGTCTGCCTCCGTCTCTGCCGATATGGGGTCGCGCTTTCTCGCCCGTGCGCCCAAGGCAAAGCGCGTGATCTACCTGTTCTTTTCCGGCGGCCCATCCCACATCGATACCTTCGATTACAAACCTGCCATGCGGAAATTGCATGGTGAAGAACTGCCGGAATCCATCCGCAATGGCCAACGGCTCACCGGCATGACGAGCAAGCAGAAGTCCTTCCCCTGCGTGGCTCCCATGTTCGACTTCGAGCGTTATGGCAAACACGGAACCTGGGTGAATTCGAATCTTCTGCCGCATACCGCCTCGATCGTTGACAACATCACGATTATCAAGTCGATGAATACCGAGGCGATCAACCACGACCCGGCGATCACCTACATCAACACCGGCGTACAGCAGCAGGGCAAACCCAGCCTCGGTGCCTGGCTCAGCTACGGACTGGGCAGCGAAAACCAGAACATGCCCGCCTATGTCGTCATGATCTCCAAAGGGCGCGGTCAATCCCAGGCGCTCTACGACCGCCTTTGGGGTTCCGGTTTTCTCCCTTCACGTCACCAGGGCGTCAAATTTCGCAGCGCCGGCGAACCCGTTCTGTATCTGAACAACCCTCCGGGTATCGATCGTTCCGCCCGACGCAAAATGCTCGATCGACTCGCGCAGTTGAACGAACAGAATTACGACCGCTTCAACGATCCGGAAACCCAGGCCCGCATCTCCCAGTATGAAATGGCCTATCGGATGCAGATGACCGTGCCGGACATCATGGACATCTCCAAGGAATCCACGCACGTCAAAGAACTCTACGGGCCGAACGTCGAGAAACCGGGAAGCTTTGCGCGGAATGTGCTCCTCGCCCGGCGCATGGCGGAACGCGGTGTGAAGTTCATCCAGCTGTTCCATCGTGGTTGGGATCAACACGGCAGCCTGCCCTCCAAGATTTCAATGCAGTGCGAGGATATCGATCAACCCTGTGCCGCTCTCATCAAGGACCTCAAACAGCGCGGCATGTTTGACGACACCTTGATCGTCTGCGGTGGAGAGTTTGGAAGAACCATCTATTCCCAAGGCAAGCTGACGGTCGATAACCACGGACGCGATCATCACGGGCGTGCTTTCACCACCTGGCTCGCGGGCGCCGGAGTCAAGGAAGGCTTCGAATATGGCAAGACCGACGACTACAGCTACAACATTCTGGAAAATCCCGTCCACATCCGTGATCTCAACGCGACGATTCTCGATCGCCTGGGCGTCGATCATCGCCGGCTTACCTTCAAATACCAGGGCCTCGATCAGCGCCTCACCGGCGTCGAAGAAGAGGCGCATGTGGTCAAGGACATCCTCTCATAGACCAGCACAATTCCCCCGATACGGGCCACGGTGACTGTTCACGGGCACAAAAAAACCACCGCCAAAGCGGTGGTTCTAAAACGGGTCCTGGGCGAGAAGATTACGTGGCCTGTGCGAGTGCCAAGTGATGGCTGCGCTTCCACTCCTCGAACGCTTCACGGAAGCGCGCCTGGGCGGCGGTGAATTCTTCCTGCAACTCATGAAGCTTGTCTTTCGACTCTTCGATCTTTCGGTTCATCGCCTTGGCGTACTCGGATTCCAGCTTCTCCCAATTGCGATAGGCTTCCTCAAATTTCTCCTTCGCGGCATTGAGCTGCTCCTGAACCGACTCCGGGAGTTGCAAAGATCGAGCGCCCAATTTCTCATCCAGTCGTTGCTGCTGATGACGCACGCGGGCCTGCAGAATTTTTTCGTCAGGCACCCGTCGGAGATCCCCAGTCAGTCCAAACCATTTCAGCAACATGATGGACCACTTCGTAGGATCAAAATGCCAAGGTTTGATACCGTTCCGATAGTCATTCTGAAAGGTGTGATGAAAATTGTGATATCCCTCGCCGAACGTGAGCAAGGCGGTGATTCCGCTGTCGCGGGCCGTTGATTTGTCCGAGTAAGGCTGCGTACCCAAAGTATGGCAGAGTGAATTGATGAGGAACGTAAAGTGATGAACCATAACGAGACGGCCAACTCCGGCTACGAGGAATCCACCGAGTGCACCAGCCGTCCCACTGAAAAACCAACCAATCAGCGCGGGAACAGCAAAGCTTACGATCAATCCGATCGACACGTAGTTGCGATGTTGCCAGGCAACGAGTTTGTCCTGCTGGAGATCTTTGACGTAGGTGAAATCGGCGGTTGTGTTCTGAAAGAGGATCCAGCCGATGTGGGAATGAAAGAAGCCTTCTTTCGCGTTGTAGGGATCTTGGGAATGATCAACGTGCTTGTGATGACGGCGGTGATCAGCCGCCCAACTCAGGGCGGAATTCTCAAACGCGGCAGCGCCGAACAGCAGCGTTCCCAGTTTGACCGGCCATTTGGCACTGAATGCTTTGTGGGAGAACAGGCGATGATATCCAAGGGTGATACTCAACCCGGTGGCGAGGTAGTAGAAGAGCGTCAAGCTGATCAGCATGGCGTCCATATCGTAGTTCATCAGATACCACGGCACACCGATGAGCGCGGCCAGGGTCGTGCTCGCAATGAAGAGAAAGTTGGTCCAGTTGATTCGGTTAAAGGAGTAATTCATAGGGATAGAAAAAATATGGGAGGAACCCGAGGCGTGTGTTGCGGCCACAGTCAATCAGTTGACCGGCAGTTCAGTTAACGACCCCAGTGAGGCCGTCCCTGCCGGATCCGTAGACGTAACGACTAAGTTCGTGGCTTGATTCAAGGTCATACAACTTGGTCAAGATGCCTGCTCACCGCCGATTTGCAAAGACAAAAGCAGGACAATTCCGGGCAAAAACACCCCTTTTATTGGCGTGAACGTTTCAGTACTAACGAAATTGCCCGATCGAAAAGATTCAACATTTCTGCCTTCTGAGCCCGATTTTCGTATTTTCCCGTTGCTGCCGTAATCCCCCCGTTGCTGCCGTAATTGCTTCAAAATTGATGCGGTGAATTTCGTAGATCGAACCGAGCCGTCCCCGCCGTGGCGCCAATCCCAATTCCGGCGCTCATGAACACCAGCGCGGCAACCCGAAGAATTCTGCCTTTGATCAAAGAAACCATTGTGATCCTCCACTCTCGGACCACCCGAGGCTGGATCAAATAAAAAAGGCCGCCAGTTTCCCGACGGCCTCCAAATTGCTGCGCTTGGAACTACTTCTTGTCCAAGGCGTCGTATTCACCCAGCGAACGGACCCAGATATTCCGGAAGCGGGTCGGATTGCGATGGTCCTGAAGTTGAATGAAAACTTCTGGATCATGCACCCGGTTGTAATTTCCAACCCGCTTGTGACCGGTGGTGCCGATCAGCGGTTGGCGATTGTGCAGGACGACCCCGTTGTGGATCACGGTCACGTGAGCCTTCTTGATCAACCGTTTCTCTGCGTCCCAACGCGGACCTTCAAAGACGATGTCGTAGGTCTGCCATTCACCGGGACCGCGGGCCGCATTGAAACGCGGAGGTTTCTGACCATAGAGCGCTCCGACCTGACCATCGGCGTAGGACTTGTTCTGGTAGGAGTCCAGAATCTGTACCTCATACATGCCGTTGAAATACACGCCGCTGTTGCCACGACCCTGACTTGCACCATCCACCTTCACCGGGGTCGCGAACTCGAGATGCAATTGAACATCACCGAATTTCTCTTTGGTCTTGATGCTCCCTGATCCACCAACGACTTCCATGTAGCCGTTCTCAATTTTCCACTTGGGCGCGGAATCATCTTTGGAGTTGATCCATTTTTTCAAATTCCTGCCGTCGAAGAGAACGGTCGCATCCGAAGGCGCACCGGCACCGTCGCTAAATGTCTGGCCAGCCTTGATCACCGGAGGGCGAACCCGCGCGTCGTCGTGCACCCGCCATTTCTGTCCGGGAATGAAAGGCGTATCGTTGTAGCCAGTTGGATGGGACTTGGGCGCTGCCGCTTTCTTCTTCTTATTTTTGTCAGCCGCCTGGGAATCCAGGGAGATGCCGACCAAAGCGGCCACGATGAGGAGTGAGAGAATCTGTTTCATGAGTCGGCGAATAATCCAGAGCACAGACCAAAACGCAAGTGCGATCAGATCGGGGCAATCTTTTCAGGCAGACCACCGACATCCCGGATAGAGCGGAACCTCGGATCCTATTCGACTACGGTTTTTCGTCGACGACCGGATTGCTGAAGCTGCCGATCTTCTCGATTTCCACGGAGACGGAATCCCCTTCATTCAGGAACAACGGCGGGTCCTGCGCCATGCCGACTCCATGTGGAGTTCCGGTCAGAATGACCGTCCCGGCCGGCAAGGTGGTACTCCCGCTCAGAAACGCGATAATTTCAGCGACCGGGAAAATCATGTCGTTGGTATTCCAATCCTGCATGACCTTGCCGTTCACGGTGCAGCTCAGCTTGAGGTTCTGGGGATCACCGATTTCGTCCGACGTCACCAGGCAGGGACCCAAAGGACTGAAGGTGTCGAAGGTCTTGCCGCGACACCACTGACCGCTGTTCCACTTGAGCTGCCAATCCCGTGAGCTCACATCATTGGCGGCGGTGTAACCCAGAACGTATTCCAAGGCGTTTTCCTTGGTCGCGTTCTTACAGTCCTTGCCGATCACCACGGCAAGTTCCACTTCGTAATCCACCTCATCGCTACGCATCGCCCGCGGCACCTCAATCGGATCGCCCGGATTGTTCAGCGTATTGATGCCCTTGGTGAAAAGAATCGGATTCTCGGGCTCGGCGACGTTGCATTCCTTCGCGTGGAATTTGTAATTCAAACCGATGCAAAGGATCTGGGTCGGCACGACGGGAGCGAGAAGTTTACCCACCGTCGCGGTTTCATCGGTAACCGTGAAATCCCCAAAGATACAACCGTCAATCAACTTGACCGAACCGTCTTCCTGCTGTGCCCCGGAACGAACTGTTCCGCCATTGTCCTCAAATCGAATAATTTTCATGTCTGATGCGCGTGAGTTTCCATCCCGGAAACCTTTGAACAAGTAAATTTGGACGGAGTAGAGCCAATGGAATAACTTCTGCCTCAACTGCGATCGGCACCGATGCAATAGAGATACTCCTGCCGCTTGCCGCCGCCGCGCCTCGCGACGCGGAGGTAGATCTTGTTATCGCAGATGACCGGCGACGCGTAGGACTCGTATCCAAGTTGGTTGCTGCCCAACAGTTTGAACTGTTTCGGATCGGCATTGAACACATAGGTCTTACCCCGGATGTTCGTTGCGAAAATCTTCCCGTCCGCCAGAACGGGTGATGCGAAAAAATCACCACCGAGCCGTTCCTTCCAAATCTCTTTCCCGGTCGCGGAATCCCAACAGATCGCAAATCCGGAATCGCTGGAGGCATACAGATGCCCGTCGCTCACGATCATCGAAGGCACATAGATCCGGATCGTGTTTTTCCAGGCGGTCTTGCCCGAACCATCCGCTTCGATCGCGACGGTGTGATTCAATGGATACCCGCCGCCGGTGAACACCCGCTTGCCATCCGTAACCATCGTCACGACACATTCGGTGGTGGACCCTTTGATCTCCCAGATTGTCTCACCTGTAAGCGGTTCAAAGCTGCTTATCAGATCGCAGCCAGACATGAACAACTGATCGCGACCCCCAACATTGTAGACAACCGGGGATGGATAATTCGGCAGCTTCGGTCGCGCATTCTTCCAGACAATCTTGCCGGATTTGCGATCCAACCCGGCGATGGCTCCCCCGCTCTTGTTGTCAGCCGCAACGATCACCAGGGATTTGTACAGATGGGGAGAAGAACCGTAGCCTTGATGGGTCACATAATCCGAAATCTTGGTCTGCCATAGCTTTGTTCCCTCGAGGCTCAGTGCAGTCGTGTAAACCGCGTTGCCGCTCATGAAATTGACATACAACCGTTCGCCATCGCAGGCCACCGAACTTGATGCGTGAGACTTCCGTTTGTGCCCCTTCGTCGTAAACCCGTTGCGATGCAGATCCGTCTTCCAAATCAGCTTGCCGCCATTGCGCGAGAGACAGAGCACGGACTGGATCTGTTTCTCCTCATTCGCAGTCGGCAGATAGATGCGATCACCGACCACCGTGGGCGACGCATGACCGCGCCCGGGAATCTTCACTTTCCACGCCACATTGCTTTCGTCCGACCAACTGGTCGGTGGATTTGAACCCGGCGCGGCGATCCCATCGTGAGTCGGACCGCGCCAACCCGGCCAATCGCTGGCGGAAGCTGAAGGCATGGCGGTCAGGCAGATGCCGGCGACGAGCGAAGCGGAGATCCATTTCATGAGGCAATTTGTCCGTCAGCTGGCCGTGGGAATCAATGTTCAATCCTCCTGAATCGCTTCCGCTTGCCTCGCGTCCATGACCTGTTGCAATAATCCCGAAACGATGAAGAACCAGACCCGAACGCTCGCCACTACACTCCTCCTCAGCACCTCGCTGATTCTCAACGCCTCTGACTGGGATCAGTGGCGCGGCCCAAACCGTAACGGCGTACTGCCAAACTCACCGAAGCTCGCTGATGTCTGGTCCACCGATGGCCCGCCCAAGCTCTGGGAAAGCGATCCGATTCCCGGCAACGACATGGGGGGACATGGCAGCGCGGTCGCCTCCGGTGACAAGGTCTTCATGAGCGTGGTCTGGCACACCGATGTCCCCACCCCAACCCGCACGGTCAACTCCTTGGTGATGCGGAAGCTGGGGCAGCAGCGACTCAGTGGAGTGCCGCCTGAAATCGTCGCCGAACTGGAACAGACCGTCTTCAACATGAGCGCGCGCATTCGCGGCAGCAAGCTGGACGCTCTGGCGGATGCCTGGATCGAGAAGAACTTGGACAAGAAACAGAAAATTAATTTCTCCGGCTACATCAAATCGCGTTTCAAGAAGGGGAAGAAGAATATCCCCTTTGCCGATTTCGATACACTGAACAAGGTTTACGACAAACCGTTCCCCAACCACGATACGTTCACTGCCTGGGTGGACCAACAGGAATTCTCCGACACGGTCCGCACCCTGATCATCAAGGCCGTACCTCCGACCAAACGAATCGCAAAAGACACCATCGTCTGTGTCAGCCTCAAGACCGGCAAGATCCTCTGGCGCGCCGAAGCCCCCGGCGAACCGAAGGGACGAAGCTGCTCCAGCACTCCCGCGGTCGCGGATGGCTTTGTTTACGGAATCGGCAGCACTCACCTCTATTGCGTCAATGCCGAGAGCGGTGCCATCCGCTGGGCATCCAAGGTGAAGCGTAAGGGCGTGGGATCGTCACCGATCGTCGTGGACGGTGTCGTCGTCGTCCATGCGAACACCATCACCGCTTACGATGCGAAAACGGGCACTGAGAAATGGGCACACGACAAGCTCCGGGTCCTCAATTCCTCACCCGTCGTCTGGAACAAGAATGGACAGAACTACGTGATCTCCCACACCCGCGACGCACTGGTGGCCATGGATCCGCAATCGGGGAAAGTCCAGTGGAGCATCGTGGCGGGTGGCGACTGCACCCCGGCAATCTCCGGCGACATCCTCACCGTTCAATGCAAAAAGGAGACCCTCGGATTCATCGCGGTTCAGCTCACCACTGCCGGCGCAAAACAACTTTGGAGTCATCCCTTCGAAGCCCGCCGAACCCAGGCCAGTCCGATCATTGACGGTGATGTGACCTATCTCATCGACAACTCGATCGCCTATTGCCACGAGTTGAAAACCGGCAAAATCATCTGGCAGGAGAAGGTCCAGGCCGCGATCACGTCACCGGTCATGGCCGACGGAAAATTCTTCATCATCACTGATCGCGGCAACAATCTCACGATGTACAAACCCACCCGCGAGAAACTCACCGAACTCGGCAAGACCCGCATCAAGGCCCTCCAGTGCCCCTCCCCCTGCGTCACTGACGGATACGTAGTCCTGCGCCAATTGGACAAACTAGTCTGCTACGACATCACTGAAGGCGCCGTTCGGTCGAACTAAGCCGGCAGCGTAGGATGCATTCGAAACCGAGGGCATCGCCCTACGGACTCCCCGATATGACGATCTTACCAATCAGGCTGCATAGGAACAGACGAGATTATCTTCCCCGCAGATTCGAGCGTTTCGTCAGGCGCTGCGGGTCAGCCACCAGTTGAATCAACGACTACGTCGTCATCCGTCCACGGCTGCCGATCGGGTCCGGCAGATCGTAGTTCCAGCCTGTCATTCTTGATCGGATGTACGATCAGCGGGCTTCCCCAGCGGTCCACGATGCGGCCGTCGGTTCCGAAGATTGGACTATTGCTCGATACCATCACCTGTCGATCGGGGTTTGCGCCACGGAGGAAATCCGCCAGATCTTCGTTGGTGGAGTAATGCCGGGTGTCGGCGCGTTTCACCACAATCAACGCGTTGTTGAGCACGCGTTGCACCCATTGCAGATCTTCTCGTGGTGCTGTTTCTGCGGTGCCATAGGATTCCAACATCTGGTCGCCGGGAGTGGATTGCACGACCGCCGGTGGAACAACGGATTTCGCGGGTGGGGTATTCGTCGATGTGATGGCTTTGGAGGTCCCCCCACTCCGTTTCGAGATCTGAAAAATCAGCATCATCGTGAGGAACATACCCACGAAGATGACTCCCATCGCGCGGGGGACGGATTCACCAGCAGACTTGCTCACGTGTAGGTTCCCGGCCGGATGAATCCAAGCGGAAGACTATTTGAAGCAATACTGTGGAACTCGGGGAGATTCGGGAGCACCAAGGGAAGATCCGCGTTGCTCACTCCGAACCAGCGCAACAGATCGCCAAACATTTCGTCCACGGATAGGGTTGGGATCAGACGTCCACCACGTCCCACATCGTCTGCCGATTCCAGCGCCAGATCCGGAAAGGCACCATACATTTTACCGCCATCCACTGGCGCGCCCATGACCATCGCATTCCCGCCCCAGGCGTGATCCGTACCGCGCCCGTTTGAGCGTAGGGTCCGCGCAAATTCAGATGAGCAGAAGGTCACGACATCGTCCTGCAGATTCAGTTCCTCCAAGGCACTCTGAAACGCATGCATTGCCGGAGCGAGCGTACGCAGCATTCCGTTCTGCGTTTCCAGCAACTCCCCGTGGTGATCCCAACCGTTGTAGGTCACCATAATGGTCTGTCGCCGCAGGCCCAGCTGCTGGCGGATTCCAATGGTCTTCAAGGCGGCAAACAATTGCGATCCGATGTTAGATCCGGGGAAAGGGGTGGTGACGGAGGCTTCGTCGAAACTTTCGAACACCTGCTGGAAGAAGGCCTGTTCGCCGACACTCTTGCGGGTGAGTTGCGTGAAAGCCCGATCGACCAGGTTGCTGTACTGCTGCTCCATCAGGCCGGTGATCGCCTGGTTCTTCAGAAACACAGGATGGTTCGTATCAGTCTGTGTCGAACCGGTGAACGTCAATGCCCCGCTGGGTGTCACGACGAACTGTTCTGTGGTGTCACCCACCTGGAAGACATTGTTCCCCGCGAACGAAATGCTCATCGAGGTCTGACCGGTGTTGAGCGAGGAATGAAGAATATCCGCCGCCCGACCACCCCATCCAGTGAGCTGGCTGGCCCCCTGCGGCAGGGAGGTCTGCCATTGTTCGGTCTGGTCGATATGGGAGAACAGCGATTTTGGCAGCGGGAAATTATCACTCTTATACTCAGTCTTGCTGGTCGGTCGCAGCAGCGTTCCGATGTTGTTCACAAACGCCAGTCGACGTTTGTTGGTATCCCCACCCAATCCGTTGAACATCTCCTGAATTTGCGCGGCTCCGGGATGCAGTCCATAGGCCAGGCCATCCCCGCCGACTGCCTGACTGAGCGGCAGGAGCGAGCCTTGGATATGCGCAAGATTTCCGCGCGATGCCGCGTAGTCCGCATAGCGCGTGGAGTCAGTCGGCACGAGCAGATTGTAGGAATCGATCCCGCCTCCGAGAAAGATGCAGACCAGTGTCTTGCAGTCGTCACCGGGGCCCAGACCTGCAGCGGCGGCCTGGTTCGCGAGCTTCAGGTTCAGGATGGTTGACAGCAGGGACGCTGTGCCGATTCCCGCACAGGAGGCTTCACCCAAAAAACTTCGTCGATTCATCTCAGATCCGTTTCCCATGTTTGAGTCTTTCATCGCTGCACCGTCCCTTCCGCCGACATAAGCGCTAGATAGACGGCAAGTCGCACCCGCGAGTCGTTGGATCGCGCGGCCACGATCACGTCCCTGATAACGGTTCGTGTTCCGACGCCCATGCGTCCCGCACAGCACATGAGGTTCACGTGCTCCAACAACGCGTCTGGGTCATCCGCCAGTCGAAGTTCGTCCCGATAGCTGCCGTGGTAGCGGTAATTTCGCCAACGATTGAACCCCTCATTCATGAGGTGCCACAACTGATTTGGAAACGAGATGGAGGAATAGCTTGAGGTAATTCCAAATACCGGCCCCACCAAGCCGTTGTCCTTGAGCTCTCCTGGCGGCTGATAATCGGGTCTGAAAAAGTTAAACACGGTCGGTGCCATGAGCGGTGCCTGAAAGGTCTGATTTAAGAAATCATCGGTATCCCAACGCAATCCCGCGTGCTCATCCATTTTCAACATTCGGGCCATGTGCATCGCGCGAACGACCGGTTCCCGCATTCGGCCAAACTGGCGATCCAGCACAGCGTAACGAGGTTCCCGCGCGACCGGGTCCAGCAGAATTGCCCGGACCACCGCCCCGAGATCACCGCGTCGGCCCTGACCATTGTTCACGAAGACATTCTGGACCCGCTGCACATAGTCCAAGGGTGGATTATCCGTGATGAGGAACTGGATCAAGGCCTTCGAGATGAAGGCCGGGGTGTTCTGGTGATTGAACAACATGCGCAGCGCGTCCTCCACATCCTGTCGACCATTGGCGTTGTTCGGTTCCCGACTGGGAATTGCATAGCCTCCCAACAGTTCCTTGCGATCGAAATCATGATAGGCCGCGTGCATGGCCATCGGGATTGCGTAGTCCTCATCGGAGAAACCGCCTCCCATCCACTGATTGCCACCGAACCACATACCGGTAAACACGCGGGCCAGTGACGTGATCTCCGCGTTGCCGTATGTGGGAATCGGTTGCCCGAGCTGATTGGTCGATCGTGTTCCGTCCGGGTTCAACTCCCAGAGACCGATCGTGAAGAGTTGCATCACCTCACGCGCATAATTCTCATCGGGAAACCGGCTGATCTCCGGAGCCGGTGGCTGATTGCCGACGTGCGAGAGATATCGCCCCATCATCGGGTGAAAAGTCACGTCGTGGAGCAGATCCTGGTAGTTGCCAAACGCGTGCCGCAGGAGCACGTCATAGTAATCGGCCAAGCCCATGGGGCGGTTCACCAGATTGCCGTCCTGCCGGGAGATCACGAGAATCTGGCTCAGCGCAAATGCCACTCGTTGCCGCAGCTGATCCGGACCTTGGATTGCGCCACGAGCGAACGCGGTCTGCACGTTCTCCCCGTTTAGGAAGTCTGACATCCTATTGTAGGAATACGTGTCCAATCTCGTTCGCGGTCCGTCGAAATCAGACAGGATATCCTTGATGTAAGGCAGATGTAAAGTGGGTGCTCGCGTGAGCTGATCATCAATCCAGCCAGATATTCCCTGCGCTTGAACCCGCCCGATCTCTGCGCGCGTCGGGCCAAACGAGGCTTGCAACAACAGCCTAACCGCCGCCGCCTTGCTCGGTGTGTTTGTGGCGTTGCGACCTGCTTCGAAATCACCGGTTCCGCCGAAATGTTCCGCCATCGCCGCGAGATCGCCCGCGATCGTTGCATCCGGAGTTCCATTGCCATCGGAATCGAACAACGCCGCCTGACGCAGGCTGTTCGCATTGGCCACATCGGATCCGAGGACAAGTTCCGACCAGTCCCCCACCCCGTCCTGATCCGTATCCTGATCCACGACGGTGGCGCGGTAGAAGGTCTGTCCGCTGGCGGGAGTGACAGTCCACAGGAGGTCGGTTCCCTGAACGGTCGCGTTGAGATTCGACCAGCTGGAAAAATCAGAACCCGCAGACATGTTCACCTGCTTCAGCGCCAGCAAGGGCCAGCGCAGTTCGATATCACCATTGCCAAGCCGCAGGATGCGGCCGCTGAACTGGAACGCCGCGCTACGCGGGTCCGTTCCCATGACCGCCTCCTGCCAATTCAGATGTCCGTCCAGATCCGTGTCCGCGAGTGGGTCCAGATTGCTTGCCGCAAACCAGGTCTCCCAGACATCGGGAAGACCGTTGCCATTGAAGTCTCCGTTCAATGAAGCCGCGCTGAACAACCGCGGGCGACTGTTCACATCGGTCGGATCGCTGCCGTGCCGCACCTCAACGCCATCTTCAAAAAGATCACTGTCCGTATCGGGTAGAAATGCCGAAGTTCCGGCCTGATACTCCTGAAGATTGTTCAAATCATCCTGGTCACCATCGAGTCCCGCATCCGTGGCGAGGAACGGATTGAGCCCGTTCGCCTGCTCCCAGGCATCCGGCATCCCATCGTTGTCCGAGTCCTTGGTCCCGGCAAATTGTGAGTAAAACTCCAGTGCGATGCTGGTGCGATAAGCCGCCACGTGTTCACCAAGAATGAGTTCGGATCGTCCGATGATATCGTCGTAGATCGATCGGAAAACCGCCGTCTGCGCCAGAATGCTGGGCGCGGCGATCAGGCCCGATTCCGTCAAGTTGGTCACCGTTTGAGAGGTGGTTTCGTTGATCAGAGAAAACGTCAGCGACCAATCGCCAACGCCCGTCGCCCCGGGCGCGGCATGAAGCCGGAACGTGAGCCGGTCGGATACATCCTTCGGCCCCGTGCCGCTCAGTCCCAATGCGGAACTGAGATCGCGGTCGCCGTTCCAGTCCGCCCCCCAGACATCGCTTCCGGGAGAAGAGCTGCGCGCAAACCCACCGGTGGAGTTCGCCATAAACGCATAGACCAATGCTTCCTGCGGCCCGCGTTTGATCAGGCCCATGAGCAAGGCCTGATAGGATGGCTCGGTGTTGTTCTCCGTCTGAAACTGCAGAACGTTCACGGTGCCACCCGAAACCGTTTCCGAGGCCTGATCATGATTCAGGACGACCTGGAGCCGGTTGACCTCCCACGTCAAAGAGCCATCCGGATTGAAAGTTGGGATGGGGTGATTTCCAATCGCTGCCTCATTCGGCGGCGCGCCCACCCGCACTTCGTCAAAATCTTCCACACCATCACCATCCGTATCGCGCAGGTTCGGATTCGAGGAGAACAAGCCATTCAGTTCGTCGCCGTCTGAAAGTCCATCGCCATCCGAATCTGCCCAGAGTGGATTCGTTCCAGAATTGCTCGCGGCCACATAGAACCCGGTTCCCGTTTCGATCTCATCCGTCAGGCCGTCACCGTCCGTATCGGCGCGGTTCGGATCCGTGCCGCGCAAAAGTTCAGCCGCGTTGTCCAAGCCATCCTGATCCGGATTCAAAACGGCGTCTCCACCCTGCCCGGGGTTGAACCCATGCGCCAACTCCCACCAATCCGGCAGCCCATCCGCATCTCCGTCAGCGTTCGCATCCACGATCTGCACACCGCACAACCCGCTGCCTGAATTGATCCGTGTCACATCAATCGTCACTGACGATCCGGTCAGGTTCTTGAACATCACATAGTTGCCACGATACGTGCGGTTCGTGGTTGAATTCCGCGCACGAATGAACTCGCGATGTGGCTGAACAGCGGTCGGGCGAAAAGTCACCCCGTTGTTCGTATCTCCATTCACGGACACCATTGCCGTCGGACCGATGAAGTCTGAGCCGGCGTAAACGAAAACGTGATAGGAGTTGAAAGGCAGGTTGTTTACGACCAAACGCGCGGGATCGCCGCCCCGCGATTGTAGATACCCGTTGAGCAGCGACTGATTCGGCGTGCCGCGGTTGTCGGTGGTCCAGCAGCGGTTGTATTCGAAGGTGATTCCGATCCCGGTCGCCTGTCCCGCGGCATTCGCCAACACCGCGGGTAAGGGCGACGCCAGATCCACATTGCTTCCCATTCGCATCGGCGACGACGCACCCACTCCGAGCTGCGTCAGCTCAATCGTATTGTTCCAATTGATCTGGGGAACGACGCCCGCATACCGATGCGCAGGAATGTCTTCGTCCCGATTACGATCCTGAGCGGAAACGAAATTGATACCAATGATTCCGGGAAAGGACGGTGGCAGTGAACTGGATAGCCAGGGATCGCTGCCCAGTCTTACCTCCCAACCATCGGGTGCACCGTCATTGTCCGTGTCAATCTTTCGCGGGTCCGTGGCCAGTGGCATAACTGCCAGTTCTTCCGAATCACTCAAACCGTCACCATCGGTATCCCGCAGCGTCGGATCGGATGAGGATTCCATCCCGTCCAACAAACCATCGCCGTCGGTATCCGGCTTCAATGGATGAGTTCCCGCAGCGATCTCCTGTTGCACAGTAGAACCATCGCCATCCGCATCCCCGATGGCGTCGGACGCGTTCTGATCGTTCAATCCATTACGCTCCTCCACGTAGCGCGGCAGACCATCCATATCCGCGTCATCGTTGGCGTTCGGATCGGCGTACAGACTCACGCGATCAATTCCCAACCAGCTGGAAGGCGTCCCACCGATACGTTCCAGCTCGAGCACCATTGGTTCGCTGGGCATCCATCCGAGGTCGGCGGCATTCACCTCGCCGAACACCAGTTCGTAGCCACGCACGTTCAGGTTGGTCGCAAAGGCAACCCCGTTCAATTTCAGGACAATCTCATGATGCACCACGGTGGAGACACTGCTCCCGGACCAGATCAAATCAGCGATGGCACGAAAGCGGGTATTGGTGGTGGCGAGGGTGTTGGTAAGATTGAAGTGAATCAAAATTCGCGGATCCCCAGGAGTCAGCGCCCGTTCGAAATTTGCCAACGGCTCGTCGTTCGCAACGATTCCGATCGGATTCGGATACGTTCCAGCCAGATAGTAATGATCATCCCTCGCCGTCGCGGAACCCGGGGCACTCTCAGCAGTGAACGATTCAGAGCTGAACTCTCCGGTATCATTGTCATCGGCACCGACGTTCCACGCGTTCTGGAACGCAGCGGAGACGTCAAGGCTGCTGCACGCAAAAAGGAACGCAGCAATCAGGACGGGCAAGTAAGTCTTTGGCATGATACTGGTTTGGTTGCCGGACGAATCAGAGGTTACTGCGAAACCTGTGGAACAGAAACCCTGTAAATCCCGTAGACCCGAAATGTTCATGCAATTAAGATGACGTTTCAGCCACCCGGTCCGGTTACATTCAATGCCCCGCAAACCACAATCACAATGGAACTTTGGTGAACTCTTCGCCGAGGAGAAGGAAGAGGATACACGCACGATCCACTCCGTTTCGGAGATCACCTCCCGCATCAAGACCCTCCTCAACCGTCAGATCGGAGAGGTTTGGATTTCGGGAGAGGTCACAAATCTGCGGAAACAGTCGTCCGGGCACCTCTACTTCAGCTTAAAGGACGCCGGGGCACAGATTAATTGTGCGCTCTTCCGCAACCAACACGTTGCCCATCGCGAATACTTGGAAGACGGGCAGAAAGTGCTGATCAATGGCGATGTCACGGTTTACGAAGCGCGAGGCAATTATCAGCTCATCGTCAGCGGCATCGAACTGCAAGGGGTTGGCGCGCTCCAACTCAAGTTCGAGAAGCTGAAACAGAAACTGTCGGACGAAGGACTGTTTGATCCTGAATCCAAGCTTCCGATTCCACCTTATCCCGAGCGCATCGGACTGGTGACCTCTCCCACTGCCGCGGCGCTCCAAGACGTCATTCACGTATTGGAAAGACGGCATCCGGGGTTGGAGATCATCCTCGCTTCCTGCCGCGTGCAGGGCGATGAAGCCGCCCGCGAAATCGCCCGCCAGATTGCCGCGCTCAATCGACTCCATGAAACCGTTCCCTTGGATCTGATTCTGGTAACCCGCGGGGGCGGTAGCATGGAAGACCTGTGGGCGTTCAATGAAGAGATCGTCGCTCGCGCGATCCATGCCTCCAAACTTCCCGTGGTCTCCGCGGTGGGACATGAAATCGATTTCACCATCGCGGACTTCGTGGCCGATCTCCGGGCGGCGACCCCGAGCGCCGCCGCCGAGCAAATCAGTGAGGGAATCGTTGCGAGCCGCCAGTTTTTTATCGGTGCCCAGGCTCGATTGCAGCAACTATTGCGGAACGCCGTCGTTCAACGAAGCCAGTTATTGGCCCAAACGAAACACCGGCTTTCGCTCTCCCATCCGCGCCGGAGACTTAATGAATTCAGCCAACGGCTTGATGACCTGACGGACGATCTGAATCATTCCGCCACGACGAGAATCGCCGCGGCAAAACAGGGCGTCCAAAACCTTAACCAACGTCTCAACGCGTTCCGGTTGCGCCAGGCGGTTCGGATTCGCAGGCAGGAATTGAGCGGGGTCACGCGCCGCTTCAACGACGCCGCAACCCGCAGCCTCCAAACACACCGCACGCGACTCACCGATATGACCACCCGCCTGCAACTACTTTCCCCTCAAGCGATTCTCGATCGCGGCTATTCCATCACAACCCAAGCCGACACCGGAAACATCGTCCGCCAAACAAGCGATGCGCCCACCGGCACAGTTCTCAATACCCGGCTCCCCGACGGCGAAGTCACGAGCACCGTTGGCTGACAAAGTCCTCCGATACAATTGGAAGTGATGGGCAGATTCCGGTCTGAAAACCCGACAACTCCAAGTCCGGGCGTTCCCGCCGGCAGAAAAAATACAATTCCCTCAAGACCGAAGACTTTGCCGCCTCCCAATGACTTCGGTGATTGCACGGAGACAAAATACTTGGTGAGCTTTCACTCGCATGAAGCTGGACGAAGCCCGGAGACAGATACAGGAATCATTGATGGCGGCGGACAAAGCCTTCGGCCGGACCGTCTTCGATTGAATGGATGGTGGTCGCGCTAAGTGGGCTTGAGCGATACGTCCTGCACTATTCCGGGCCGCGCTACGAACATTCCCCCGCGGATTTCCCCAACGACCTGCGCCCTTTGGCGGCGGAACTCGTAGATCAAAGCGGTCGCGACGGGAACGTGGATTTTGCGAAGGACGGGGTCGGGCAGAAGTTCGACGTGTTAATCACCATTGGTATCGGGCTCTACATCATCCTCAATGACACGCATGGCTCCTGTGAGGAATTGGAGCGTCAGCCAAACTGGGGCACGGTTCGAAACGAATTGATTGAACTCGGACAACACTTCCTCCGATAACCAATGACACTGTAGGGCATAGTCGAGCCCGTGCCCCGCGAACGCGCCGCGGCTACTGGCTCACGTGATATCCGGTGACATTACCATCCAGATCGATCTCCACGTTGCGGACTGGCATTTCATCAAAAAGTGGTTTCCCCTGCTCGTCCACGCCATTGGTAAGTAACACACTAACCGTCCAGCCCAGACGATGACGCTGGACCCGGGTGTCCCGAATCGTCGCCCCGGCATCCCATTTCTGAACCTCCAACCGGGCCGCTTCTTTGGCGCGAGATTCCGCGAGTCCCAGCTGGGGTTGTCGGTTGATGTAGACAATCTCGGCCGGCTTCTTAGTCTGGCAACCGGTGATCACCAAGACTGACAATACGGAGACCGCGAGAATGCTCCCGCGCAAAAGCGCCTGATTCAGTTGTCGAAATACGTTCATTGATTGCACAAATGATTGTCGTAAGAATCTGGGCCGCATAATTTCGCGTTCCGCAAATGAAGTCAAATACACTATCCCTCCCCGCTGTCTTCTGTCTGGTGATCGGCGTTCTGGTCAGCGCCGCCGCAACAAAGCACCCCAATATCGTCATCCTGTTCGCCGATGACATGGGATATGGCGATGTTCGCGCCTTCAATTCCGACTCACAGATCGAAACTCCGAATCTGGATCGGATTGCCCGCGAGGGAATGCGCTTTACCGATGCGCACGCCCCGGGCTCGGTCTGTTTCCCCTCCCGCTACGGTCTGTTGACCGGCCAGTATCCGTTCAGAAAAGGACTTCGTTGGAAGCAAACCGCCTGCATCTCCGCAAAACGAATGACCGTTCCGTCGCTCCTCAGATCCGCCGGCTATGCGACCGCGATGGTGGGCAAATGGCATCTCGGTTTCGAAAACGGAATGCCCTATCAGTATGACAAACCGCTTCGCGGCGGCCCGATCGATCGCGGCTTCGACTACTTCTTTGGAATCCACGCGTCCACGGACATCCCCCCCTATTTCTACATCGAGAACGACCGGGTAACCGCCGCACCAGAGGGGATGATTGAAGATCGCAACAGTGAAGGCTGGACCCGCATCCAGGGTGAATTCTGGCGAAAGGGAGCAATCGGACCCGACTTCAAAATGTATGACGTATTGCCGAACTTCACCCGGCGCGCGGTGAATTACATTCACGATCGCGACAAATCAAAACCGTTCTTTCTCTACGTGCCCCTGCCCGCCCCCCACACGCCCTGGGTCCCAACCAAGAAGTGGCAGGGCAAAAGCAAGGTTCCGATGTTCGGTGATTTCGTGATGCAGGTAGACGATACGATGGGCCAATTGCTGCGGGCGCTGGATGAGGAAAAGATCGCGGATGACACCTTGGTGCTGTTCACCAGTGACAACGGCCCCGTCTGGTATCCGGAAGACGTGAAACGCTTTGGTCATTCCTCCACCGCCCATTGGCGCGGCATGAAAGGCGACAGTTACGAAGGGGGACATCGCATGCCATTTCTCGCCCGCTGGCCAAAAAACGTCCCCGCCGGCGCAACGTCGAAAACGATCATTACCTTCTGCGACTTTCTCGCAACGTTCGCCGACATCATCGACAAACCGCTGCCAACGAATGCCGGCGAAGACAGTCAAAGCTTCCTCGCCTCTCTGCAAGGGAAAGAGCAATCCCGCAAACACATGATCAACCTTTCCTCACGCGGATTTCTCAGCATCCGGGACGGTGAGTGGAAATACATCGCCGGCCTCGGCTCGGGCGGATTCACGAAGCCCAACAAAATCAAAGGAACCAAGAACGGTCCGAAAGGACAGCTATTCAACCTGCGCGAAGATCCATCCGAAACAACTGATCTCTACGGTGAGAAACCCGCGCTGGTAAAACGCCTCAGCGCTCTTCTGGAAAAACAGAAGTCAGACGGGCGCAGCAGGTAGAAGTTAAAGGCCGATTTGTGGTCGGTGTTCAACAACCCGTCTTTCCCCTCCTCCGATAGCACCAACTCGATCTCATCGAATGTGTTTCGGGCGGCTTTGAGCCAAGAAAACATCCCGGGCTCATCGTCAAGGACTCCTACCGGAACTGCCGATCGCAAGCTCAGCGAAAACACCATCGACTATTCGGCCAAAAAGTACGATCACAACCCGGCTATCATACCAAAATCCCTACGACCTCACTTCAGCCATTGCGACGGCAGGTCGCCATCAAACCCGCGTCAGCTTGGCAGTTCATTCGGCCCCGAATAGGAGGCGGCTGCTTTACCGCTTACCTTTATTCCAATAACCTTCGATTCCACGGGACTAACGCCATTCAAGCCCAACTCGTATCACTTCAGTCAACGTCAAGCCGGAGACGGCATCGCGGAATTCACTGGGGCTTTTTCGTGACAACCGTTGAAAATGCTCTGCGAATATGGAGACGATGGTCTCCTTTGACACTAGCGTGTCAGTTCGCTCAATAGTAGCCGTTCTCTTGTCGTGTTCGATCTCGTGCCCTGTGCAATCAAAGATAACCTTTAGACCGGCTTCAAAATCGAATTCTTCACAGCCACTTTCATCGAAGAAAGCGTGAGCTGAATGGACGACCAATGGGAATTGAATTTTCTTCATAAATCGAACAGTTCGTAAACTGTCTCGTTTAAGCGTGAACTCCAACGGTTCTCTGGCTCGCAACACCGTGCCGGCTACCCGAGCGCTTCGATATTCCGAAGCACCGAATCCTTTTTGGTCTGCCAGTTGACCAGGCGATCCCGGTGTTCCTGAAGAACTTCAGCGGGAACTTTTTCTGCGAAACTGGGGTTCCCAAGTTTCTTCTCCACCTTCTCAATTTCCTTGTCGATCTTGATCGCCTCCTTGGCCAGACGAGCCTTCTCGGCTTCGACATCCACCAACCCATCGAGCGGAAGATAGATTGTTCCCAAGAGAGAAGTAACGCTCGGAGTCCCCTTATTCGCCTCGCCCACACCAATGGCCTCGACGGATTCGGCGGTGAGCAACAGGCGCAGAACCTCAATCTCATGGGCGTCCGCGGTGCCGGCCGGTTCGAAGAGAAATTTGATTCTCTTATTGGGCGGGATGTTGAACTCAGCGCGTAGATTGCGACCAGCAGACACAAGTTCGTTCCGCGCTCCCACGAGCTTGTCGACCGTTTCATCCAGACCGTAGTGGGCGCGCATATCCTCGCCAAACGCCTTGGGCCACCGGGCGGTCATCAACGTCTTGCCACCCTGCTCTTCCGGCAGGTCCTTGTTGAATCCCATCCCGTGCCAGAGATCTTCGGTAATGAACGGCATGAACGGATGGAACAGACGAAGCATGTTGCTGATGATGAAATCCATCACCGCCAATGTACTGGTCTTCTGAGCCTCGTCCTCACCGAACATGACAGCCTTGGAGGCCTCCAGATACCAATCGCAGTATTCAGTCTTGAAGAAACGATAAAGTGCGCGCGTAACGTTGTTGAACCGATAGGTTGAAAAGGCTTCATCCACTTCGCGAATCGCCTCATCCAGACGCATCAGAATCCAGCGGTCATCACTGGTGAGGAGTTCCTTGTTGATCTCGCCTTCAGTCGTCCCGCCTTGCATCTGCCGATAGCGGCATGAGTTCCACAGTTTGTTGCAGAAGTTCCGACCGAGCTCGACGTCCTTCTCATCGAACAGCACATCGAGACCGAGCGGGGCGGAGCGCATCGTTCCGAATCGTAATGCGTCAGCACCAAAACGCTCGATCAGGTCGAGCGGATCCGGTGAATTCCCCAGAGACTTGGACATCTTCCGTCCTTTCTTGTCCCGGATGATGCCGGTGTAATACACATGGCGAAACGGCATTTCGCCCATGTACTCGTAGCCAGCCATGATCATGCGGGCCACCCAGAAGAAGATGATATCCGGCCCCGTCACCAGATCACTGGTCGGATAAAACGCTTTCAGATCAGCTGTCTTGTCGGGCCAGCCCATGGTCGCAAACGGCCAGAGCCAGGAGCTGAACCAGGTATCCAGCACGTCCGGATCGCGGGTCCAGTTCTCCTCATCTGCAGGAGGTTCCAGGTCGCAATGAATCTCACCGGTTTCCTTGTGATTCCACACCGGAATCTGATGACCCCACCAGAGCTGGCGACTGATACACCAATCCTGAATATTGCTCAGCCAGTGATCGTAGGTCTTTGCCCAACGATCGGGAAAAAACTTCATATCCCCGTTCTTCACGCAATCGGTTGACGCGGGAACACTCGGATACTTAAGGAACCATTGTTCCGACAGACGCGGTTCAATTGGCACGTTCGCCCGCTCACTGAAACCGACGTTATTTTCGTAGGGTTCCTCCTTCTCCAGAAGACCTAGCTCTTCGAGAAGTTCTGCTGATTTCTTCCGAGCTGCAAAGCGGTCCATCCCCGCGAGGTCCTTGCCCGCAAGTTCGTTCATCGTGCCATCCGCATTCAGCACGTCGATGACTTCCAGAGTGTTCCGTTGCCCAATCTCAAAATCCGCCTTGTCATGCGCCGGAGTCACCTTCAGCACACCGGTACCAAACTCGATGTCGATGTGATCATCCGCGACGATCGGTATCTTCACCTGATTCTCAACGGGCAACGGGCGAATCGCGTGTTTGCCCACCAGGTGCCCGTACCGCGGATCTTTTGGATTCACGGCGATCCCCGAGTCACCGGGAATCGTTTCGGGACGGGTCGTTGCGATGGAAAGGAACGTCCCCGGTTCTTCAGCGACTTCAACCTTGAAGTAGTAGAGCAAACTCTTTTGCCGCGTCGGAATCACCTCTTCATCCGAGAGCGCGGTCAGCGAGACCGGACACCAGTTCACCATTCGCTTGCCGCGGTAAATAAATCCCTTTTTGTAAAGATCCACAAACACCTGCTGCACGCAACGCGTGTAGTCGGCGTCCATGGTGAAGCGTTCGCGCGTCCAATCACAGGAAGCGCCCAACTTCTTCAATTGCTTGATGATGATCCCGCCGTGTTCTTCTTTCCATTCCCAGACCTTCTCCAGAAATTTTTCACGGCCGAGATCATACTTCGACAAACCCTCTTTCTTGATCTTCTGCTCAACCTTGACCTGAGTGGCGATGCCGGCGTGATCGGTCCCCGGAAGCCAGAGCACTTCCTTGCCATCCATCCGCGCCTTCCGGGCGAGGATGTCCTGAATCGTGTTGTTCAGCACATGTCCCATGTGCAGAACGCCGGTCACATTCGGTGGCGGAATGACGATCGAGTAGCCGGGGCGCGTATCACTCACCCGGGTCGGGTCGGCGACGAAACACTCCTCGTCTTGCCAGAATTGGTACCACTTGTCTTCAACCGCTTGCGGTTCGTATGCCTTGGGGATTTCAGCCATGTTGCTTAATTGTTCTTTTGTTCAGCGGTGGACACAGTTTCACGCGGATGAATCTTGGGTCAGTTCTGGATGCGCAGGTAGTGCTCTCGCGTCTTGGTTATTTCTTCCGACGGAGCAGCGCGTATTCGAGACCGTCCACCAGTGCCTTGAGGCTCGCTTCGATGATATTCTCACTGACGCCGAC
>JBLFYM010000060.1:0-34726 GCA_047608975.1 Limisphaerales bacterium
ACGAGGCCACCGCGCGGGTGGCCTTGCAGACGCAATTGCTCACGGGGAGCAACACCTTCTCCGGCAGCAATCATTTCAGCGGCATCGTCTTCGCCACCAACGCCAACAACAAACTCGCGGGTGACGGTTCGGAGCTTACCGGATTGAACGCAAACGAACTCAGCACCGGCACGATTCCGCTGAGCATGATTCCATCGGAAGTGCTGGTTGAAGGGGAAGGTGCGGTGGTCAATACCATGGCATCGATAAGCGCGTCTTCGTTCAGTGGAGACGGAGAAAATCTGACCAGTTTGAACGGATCGCAAATCAGCAGTGGAACGGTTGCGGACGCGCGCATCGACGCGGCCATCACTCGTGATTCCGAATTGTTGAGTGTGAGCAATGTGCTGGATACCGCGATCAATTCAGCCAGCGCCACCTTGGGCGCGTCGATCACCACCACCAGCAATGGCCTGAGCGGGCGCCTCCTTGCCACCAATACCGTGTTGATGGGCAAGATCACCACCACCAGCAACGCGCTCGATACCGCGATCGTCAACGAGGCCACCGCGCGGGTGGCCTTGCAGACGCAATTGCTCACGGGGAGCAACACCTTCTCCGGCAGCAATCATTTCAGCGGCATCGTCTTCGCCACCAACGCCAACAACAAACTCGCGGGTGACGGGAGTGGTCTGACCTCGGTTAACTCGACCACTTTGGACAATCTGGATTCGACGGCGTTCTGGAAACTGGCTGGCAACAGCGGAACCACCGCCGGGACCAACTTCATCGGCACGACGGACAGCCAACCGGTGGAATTCAAAGTCCAGAGTGAGCGGGTGATGCGCTTTGAAGGCGGCACGGGCGTAGAGCCCAATATATTGGGAGGCATCTCGGCCAATGTGATCGATTCGGGGGTGAAAGGCGCGGTGATCAGCGGCGGCGGCACCTTCGAGAACGAAGGCCTCGAACAACCGGAAGCCCCCAATCTGATTCGCTCCGGAGCGAATCATTCGGTTGTCGCCGGAGGCTACGGGAATAAGATTCTCACCAACGCCACGGAGTCCTTCATTGGCGGCGGACACAGTCACACCATCAAGGACTTTAACAATCGCGCCGTCATCGTGGGCGGCCGATCACACACCATCGGCACCAACTCGGACTACTCCGTGATCCTGGGGGGCGACTTCAACCAGATTTTCGAAAATATCACTGCGGGAGCGATTCTTGGGGGGGGCTCTCATGAGATCTACACCAACGCCGATTACAGCGTCATCGCCGGGGGCCAGAACAATCTGGTTGGCAGCAACGCCCAATACGCGATGATTCCTGGTGGACAAAACAACCAAGCCGCCGGCAGCTACAGCTTCGCCGCCGGACGTCAGGCAAAAGCAAATCACGACGGGGCCTTTGTGTGGGCGGATTCCCAGTCCAAGGACTTCACCTCAACAGCCACCAACGAATTTCGTGTGCGCGCCAACGGCGGAATGATCTTCGACGCTGGATCCTCCAACATCGACTTTCAGACGTCGGGGTACATCACTCTCAATGGGGGCTTCCTTCATGGGGCCGAATCAGATCGCAATCTCAAGAAGAACAACACGCCGATCGACACGGTGGAAGTGTTGGAAAAACTGGCTGCCATGCCGGTGGAGTATTGGAACTACAAACGGGAAACCGACGACGAAGTTCCGCATATCGGCCCCTATGCCCAGGACTTCAAGGCCGCTTTCTATCCGGGCCGCGACGACAGGCAGATCTCCTGGCTGGAGTTCCACGGCGTCGAACTCGCGGCGATTCAGGGTCTGAACAAAAAGCTCGATGAGAAGGAGGACCAGATCTCCGATCTGCGTAAGGAACTGGACGCGTTGAAGCAATTGGTCATGGAAATGGCCAAGAACGGGGGTGCCCAGTGAGCTTCCGCTCAACTCTCCCAGCCTCGGCGTGGGGCACTATCGCCTTGCTGTTTACTTGTGCTGTCTTTGGCGCGAACGCCCAATTCACCGTCCAGCAGGTCAGCATCAACAGCGGTAGTCAGATCTCCCATGGTGGCCAGTTCTCGATGTTCGGTTCGGCCGGTCAGGTGGTCGGCGGCAGTTCCGGTGGCGGGCCGTTTGGAATGCAAGCCGGGGTCAGTACCGCCAGCGCCCCGTTTCAAAACCCGATTATTCCGGCGATGGTGATCAATCGCAATGCTCCACCGCACGAGGTGACGGTGTCCTGGATACCGATCATTCCTGGTTATGTGCTCGAATTTACCGACACGCTGAGCGCTCCACAGTGGTTCCCGTGGCGAACCGGAACGAACACGCCGACGGTGATCCGTGAGGAACACCAAAATCTGTATTTCCGCCTGCGTAATACCGTCATTTCGCAATAACGACCTGCGAAGCTGGGAACTTACTTCCGCCGGGCCTTTTTCTTTCCCTGCCCTTGCGGGCGCTTCGCGGCGTTGATCGCCGCCGCTTCGGCGACGGGGTCAAATTCGGGATTGAGTTTGACCGGCACCGGCGCATCGATTCGGCTTCGCCATTGCTCCAGTTCGTTCCGCAGTAGCGCGGTTTTCTTAGGCATCTTCAGCGCGAGATTATTCGACTCACCGACATCCTGTTTCAGATTGTAGAGTTCCAATGCGCCGTCCTCGAAGTATTGATGTAACTTCCAATCACCTCGCCGAATGACGCTGCAGGGGCGGGAGCGAAAGAGCGGATCACGTTGTTCATTCACCACGCTGTAAGCTTGGAGATAGGCTGGAAAGTGCCAGAACAAGGCACGGTCGGCAACGCGATCAGTCTTCCCGCCAATGAAGGGAACCAGACTGACGCCGTCACGCGGCTGCCCGGCTGGTGACTTCACGCCGGCGATCTCGCAGAAGGTGGGGTGGATATCGACACCAATAATCGGTTCGGCTGAGCGGCTGCCGGGCTTGACCACACCGGGCCATTTCACGAAGAACGGCACGCGGATGCCCCCTTCGTAGTAGGTGCCCTTGTATCCTTTCAGTGGTGCCATATCCGTAGCCGGTCCATAGCCGCCGTTGTCACTGAAAAAGAAAACCGCCGTGTCCTTCGTGAGGCCGAGCTTATCCAAAGCGGCAACAATTCGCCCCACGCCATCATCGACTGCCTGGACCATGGTGGCCATCGCGGTGTGGTTGTGCAGCTTGCCGGGTGGCTTGGATTCATATTTTTGGAGCAGAGATTTCTTGGCGTTCAAGGGCGTGTGAACCGCGAAGAGCGTGAGGTAAAGCGCCCACTTGGTGTCCTTGTTGCCGCGGATGAATTCAACCGCGCGATCACAGATCGTGTCGGTCAGATACTCGTCTTTGGGCAGATCTTGCAACCCCGGTGCCCTCGGATGCGGCGGATAATAACCCCTCGGTGGACTGCCCGAATGCGTGCCCCCGACATTGATGTCGAAACCATAGGGCAACGGATCATCGCTCAAATGCCACTTGCCCATCGTGGCAGTCTTGTAGCCGGCGTCTTTCAATTGGTGTGCCCAGGTTCGGATCTCCGGATCCAGCGTGTCGGTTCCGCCGATATGCTCAAGCCGACGATGGGCAGCCTTTCCACGAGCTTGTGTTCCCACGTTGAAGATCTCGTGTCGTGGGGTGTATTGGCCGGAGAGCAGACAGGCACGGGAGGGGGCGCAGTTCGCCGCGCAGGCGTAGGCATCGGAAAAGATCATTCCCTCCGATGCCAGCCGATCGAGATTTGGCGACTCGTAGAAATCCGATCCCATGTAGCTGGTGTCTTTCCAGCCAAAATCGTCGAGGAAAATGAACAGGATGTTTGGCGTGCGCGCGCTGGTCTGGAGTGCAGCCGTGAAAAGAGTCAGCAGACAGAGGTGAAGAATTCGTGACTTCATACGTCAGTGATACTTTGCCAGAATGCTCCGGAAACTCAATGCCGGAGGTATCCGAACAACATTGATGAACGCAGGTCTTTGGCTTACATAATGAAGCGCATGAACCCTCTCCGACAAGCAGTCGCAGTCATATGCGGGCTGATGTGTTATCTCGGTATCGCCGGGATCGGCACCGCCGTCGGTGCGTCCCTCAGTTACGAGCGGGATATCCGTCCGATCTTTCAGACGCATTGTTTCCAATGCCACGGCGAAGATGGCGCGCGTAAGGGCGGTCTCGATGTCCGCTTGAAACGGCTCCTGCTCACCGGTGGAAAACACGGGGCGGCCATCGTTCCGGGCGCCGCGACGAAGAGTCTCCTCTTTCAGAAGATCCGGGATGGGGAAATGCCCAAGGGCGGGGCCAAGCTTCCCGATGCCGAAATCGCGGTAATTCGGGATTGGATTGAAAGTGGAGCGAAAACGCTCCGGGCCGAACCCGAGAATCCGGATGAGGTGCTGGTCTCGCAAGAAGATCGCGATTACTGGGCATTCCAACCGATTCGAAATCCGGCCTTACCCAAACCCAAAGACCTGAAGTCCACCAATCCGATCGACGCATTTGTCCTCCAACAGCTGCAGACAAATGGGCTGGGCTTCTCGCCGGCAGCCGACGAACGCGCCCTCATCCGCCGGACCTACTTTGATCTGGTGGGGCTTCCTCCGACTCCCGAGGAATTGAATTCCGCCCTCAGCATTTCCCCCGACGATCTTGTGGATCGCCTGCTCGCCTCACCGCACTACGGCGAACGCTGGGGACGTCACTGGCTAGACGTCGCGGGATACGCCGATTCCGAAGGCTATACCGAAGCCGACACCGAGCGCGGCTGGGCCTGGCGCTATCGAGACTATGTGGTCCGGGCATTCAACGACGACATGCCCTTTGACCGCTTCATCCGCGAACAGCTGGCGGGCGACGAGATGGTGGCTCTGCCTCACAAGGAGATGCCTCCTGAAAAGATTGCCAAGCTCACGGCCACCGGTTTTCTGCGCATGGCTTCGGATGGCACCGGATCAGGCGGTATCGATCGCGACCTGGCTCGCAATCAGGTCATCTCTGAAACCGTCCAGATCGTTGGGGACGCATTGCTGGGTATGACTGTCGACTGTGCCCGCTGTCACAATCATCGGTACGACCCGATCCCACAGCGGGACTACTACCAGCTACGGGCGATCTTCGAACCGGCCCTGGACTGGAAGAATTGGCGCGTTCCCAATTCCCGTCGCATCACCCTCTACACCGATGCCAACCGCAAGGTCGCCGCTGAGATCGAGGCCAAGGCCAAGAAGGTCGACGAGGAGCGAAAAAAGAAAATCGAATTCTTCATCGACCGCACCCTTACCTGGAAGTTGCAGGCCGTGCCCGGAAAAATTCGAAAACCCTTGAAGGCCGCCTACCACACGACGAGCAAGAAACGAAGTGACGAGCAGAATTCCCTGCTGAAGAAGTACCCGAGCATCCGCAACATCAGTGCCGGATCTCTCTATCTCTACGATCGTGAATACCGGGGAGAGGTTTCGAAAGCGAAGAGCGAGCGCACTGCGAAGCTGAAACAATTCCTGGCCGCCGCGCAAAAGAAAGATCCCGCCGCGAAGGTCACCGAAAAGAATCTCGCTGAGTTTGATCCGGACGGTGCAAAGGAACTGAAAAGACTGTCTGATCGCGCGGCGTATTATCAGGAGAACCAGTCGGACAAAATCCTCAAGGGATTCGCAGCCAAGGCGAAAGATATTCGGGGAACAAAGCCCGAGGAACAATTTATCCGCGCATTGACGGAGACACCCGGAAAATTCGGCGACACCCATCTTTTCCATCGCGGCAACCACGACCAGCTGCGGGACAAGATCGGTCCGGCTGAACTCACCGTCGTTTCGCTTCCCCAGAATCCCATCCCTACCAACGATCCCGCATTGCCGACCACCGGCCGCCGGACCGCGTTTGCAAAACGTCTCACCGATGGCAAACATCCGCTGGTCGCCCGCGTGCTGGTGAACCGGATGTGGATGCATCACTTCGGCTACGGGTTGATTCGCACGCCCGGCGATTTTGGTCGCCTCGGTGATCCGCCCACCCATCCGGATTTGCTGGACTGGTTGGCCAACGATTTCATGGCGCACGGTTGGAAGCTCAAGCGCCTGCAGGCGCTGATTCTAAACAGCCAGACCTGGAGGCAGAGTTCCGCCCGAACAAAACGCCTGAACGAACTCGACCCCGACAACCGTCTGCTGGGACGGATGAACGTTCGCCGACTGGAAGCGGAGGCAATTCGCGACAACATGCTGACTGTCTCCGGATCACTGAACCGCAAACTGTTCGGCAAACCAGTGCCGGTGATGGAGGACGAAGTCGGCCAGTTCATCCTTGGTCGGGAAAATCTTGATGGTGAACGTAAACCTGGCAAAGCTGTCAATCTGGCGGGAGAAGAGTCTCGCCGAAGCCTCTACGTGCAGGTGCGCCGATCCCGGATTTTGTCCATGTTCAGCACCTTCGATGCACCGGTGATGGAACCCAATTGTACCCTTCGCTCCGTGTCCACCGTGGCACCGCAGGCCCTGGTTTTCATGAACAACACCTTCACGATCCGACACGCCCGACTGATGGCTGAACGCGTTCAGAAGATCGCGAAGGACAAGCTCGACCGGCAGCTGCAAAGTGTCTGGGAGATCGCCTATGCGCGCGCGATGAGCGCTGATGAACTTGCTGACGCGAAGAAGTTTGTCGCCGAGCAGTTGCAAGAGTTTCGCAAACGCAAAAGCAAGGAACCCGAACTCGCCGCCTTGGCCAATTTCTGTCAGGCCGTTCTCAGTTCAAACGGCTTTGTTTACGTGGACTGACCCGGGAGTGAATCACTGATGGATACTGATCAATTCAACAATCTGAATCCGACCGGACAATCTCCGATGGACAAGTCGCACACCCGCCGTTCGTTCCTGGCCCAAAACGGCCTGGGGATGGGTAGCCTCGCATTGGGGTGGCTGCTCCAGCGTGAAGGACTTTTGGCCAACCCCATCAAGCCTGCGCTCGAGACGGTCCACTACGATCTCAAGCCCAAGGCGTCGCGGACTCAGCCCCGCGCGAAGGCAATGATCTCGATCTTCATGCAGGGCGGTCCGAGCCAAATGGACATCTGTGATCCCAAGCCGGCGTTGGCGGATTACGCCGGCAAAGACTTCCCGGGAAAAATCAAATACGACAACGCCGCCCAGGCCAGTCCCAAGGTGCTTCCCAGCTTCTGGGAGTTCGACAAATACGGACAGAGCGGCATGGATTTTTCCAGCCTGGTTCCCGGCTTCGCCAGCATCGCGGACGAGATCACTCTCATCCGCTCCATGCACACCGGTGTGAACAATCACGGCCAGTCAATTCACGCCATGAACACCGGGCGCACCACGCGCGGTCGCCCGGCGCTGGGAAGTTGGCTGACCTATGGACTGGGAAGTGAGAACCAGAATCTGCCGGCCTACATGGTTCTGCGCGACCCCGCAAATCTCCCGGTGGAAGGCGTGCTGAACTGGTCCAACGGTTGGCTGCCATCGATCTTTCAAGGGACGGTTGTTCGTGCCCGGGAACCCCGCATTTTAAATCTCGAACCACCGGTTGAACTCAAAGGTCAGCCGCAGGAAAACTTCCTCGGATATCTGGAACAACTGAACCGTCAACACGCCGAACTACGGCCCGGCGAGCTTGATCTCGAAGCCCGCATCGCCAGTTTCGAACTCGCGGCCCGCATGCAGACCGCAGCGGCGGAGGCGATGGATATCTCCAAGGAGAGCGACGCCACCAAGAAACTCTACGGCATTGACGAAAAGGTGACCCAGGATTTCGGCACTCGTTGCCTGATCGCGCGCCGCCTCATTCAACGCGGCGTCCGGTTCGTCCAACTCTTCACGCGGAATCAATTCTGGGATCATCACGGCAGCATCCGCAGTCGCCTCCCCGCGTCTTGCGCCAAGATCGACAAACCGACTGCGGCGTTGCTCAAAGATCTGAAGACCTTGGGACTGCTGGACAGCACGGTCGTTCATTGGGGCGGCGAAATGGGCCGACTGCCGGTGGTTCAGAATGATGCCGGAATAGACAAGGTCGGTCGCGATCACAACACCTACGGCTTCTCCATGTGGGTCGCTGGTGGCGGATTCAAGCGCGGCCACATCCACGGTGCCACCGATGAATTCGGCCACAAGGCTATCGACAAGGTGGTGAACCACTACGACTACCACGCCACGCTGATGCACCTCTTCGGCTTGGACGCCCAACATCTCACCTACGTCCGTAACCGCCAGGAACAGAACATTCTCGACGGCCAGCCCGGCCAAGTCATTCCGGAACTCTTGGCGTAAGAAAAACACCTTCCCGGCGGCGTACAGGAATGGGGTTGAAGTCGAACGGTGGATTTCTGAGACTGCGCCCCCTGATCTCTGAGATGAATCCGCATGATTGATTGGAATCTACAATCCCGCGCCCACGTCTGTGTGGAATGCGAAGCCCAGTTCGAGGACAAGCAGCCCTATCGCACGCTGCTGTCACGCAATGGACCGGAATTCCTGCGGCTGGATATGTGTGAGGCATGCTGGGAATCCAATCATGGAGGTGTGGAAGCCCGTCCCTCCAATTTTCTCTCCGCCTGGAGCGGCGTCTACGAGGCCCCTCCATCGGCGCCCCCGGAAGCCATGCAGAAAGAAACGGCGGAAGGACTGCTGCGTCGCCTGATGGAACTCAATGATCCGACCTACCTGAATGCGTCCTACATTCTCGCGGTGATGCTGGAACGCAAACGCGTGCTGAAGGTCAAAGACCAGATCTATGAGAACGGGCGCCGAACGTTCATCTATGAGCATCCGAAAAGCGGGGACATCTTCACGATTCCAGATCCCAATCTGAAGTTTTCAGAACTGGACGAGGTACAAAAGCAGGTTGGAGATCTGATGGAGCACGGCTTACCTTCGGACCAGCCCGAAGTTGACGAAAGCGTGGAAGCGGATTCCGCTGAAGGCGACGAGATCCCGGAGAACTCTGCTGACACTGACGACGAAATCGAGATTGAAGGCGAAATTGAGATTCGTTAAGCAGCCCAACCGCTCGCGCAAAACCAATTCCCCCAACGTGTCTAATCTGGATGAACTGCAGCAGCGAATCGGTTACCGGTTCAACGATCCCGAACTGCTGACTCTCGCACTGACCCATCCCTCGATGGGGCCGGGACAGGATGCCGCACTCCAAAACAATCAGCGGCTGGAATACCTGGGTGACGCTGTCCTGCAATTGGTGCTCTCCAAACATCTCTATCTCAAGTTTCCGAATGTGGGTGAAGGGTTGTTGACCAAGACGCGGGCCGAACTCGTCAACAGCACTACCCTCGCGGAACAGTGCCGTGTGATCGGTTTTGGCAATCACCTGATACTGAGCAAAGGCGAGGAGCAGAACGGCGGGCGCACGCGGCTTTCCACCCTGGCCGACGCGTACGAATCGTTTATCGGTGCCGTGTTTCTGGATGGCGGCTATGCCGCGGCGGAAACCTTCATCAAACGGCAATTCGTCGAACGACTTGATCACATGGACTCGCCTACCGCCCTGAGCAACCCCAAGGGCGAATTGCAGGAGATACTCCAATCGATCTCGCCGGAGCATCCTCACTATCAACAGGTGGATGTGGCTGGTCCCGATCACGACCGTGAGTTCGAATGTGCGGTCTTTTTTCGCAATCAGGAAATCGGTCGGGGCCGTGGCAAGAGCAAGAAGGCGGCGGAGAGCCGGGCGGCTGATCAGGCGTTGGAACGATATAAATCCGGAGAAATGAGCAGGCCGAGTGCCTGACGGTCAGGTTGACTCCAAGGGGAAGAGATCACTGCGGGAGAACGCGAACTCCTCCACGACGCGACCACCGATCAGGTGCTCCTGAATGATCCGTTCCAACACTTCAGGAGTGCAGGAATGATACCAGGTTCCCTCGGGATAAATGAGGGCGATCGGACCTCGGGCACAGATCTGAAGACAGTTCGCCTTCGTTCGGTAGACCAGCGCTTTCGGACCCACGAGCTTCAGCTCCTGGAGACGGGTCTTGAGATAATTCCACGATTCGAGTCCCGCCTCCTTCGCGCAGCACTTGGGTTTGGTCTGGTCGGCACAGAGCAGAATGTGCCGCTGAAACTGCGTAACCCCGAGCTCTTTGACCAGATTGTCCAGCACCTCGTCCATGTGGCTCACTTGACCCCGAGGATCTTGGGAGTGATGTGGAACTTCAGGACGGCGTGTTGCATGTCCTGCGATTCCAGACAGCAACACGCTGCTTTCTTCATCTCGATCGTGTAACCGGAGGAAACCTCCAGCAACGACTGAATCCGCTCGGACATGGTGGGTTCATGTCCGACGAGGAGAATGTTCCGAGATTGGGGAAGCGTTTTCAGCCAGTTGGTGAAATCTTCCACTCGGGTCGCATTCACCAGGGCACCTGCCAGTTCATACTCGAGGGGTTCCTTGCTGTTCGTTACATCCAGCACGATACCGGTCGTCTGTCGCGCGCGGATCAAGGGACTTGAGTAGGCGGCATCGAATTGAACTCCACCGTTTTTCAGAAACCGCCCCAGCGCCTCCGACTGTCGAACACCCTTGGGGGAAAGTTCCCGGCGGGCATCGTCGATATGATCAAGGGCCTCCGCGTGCCTTACGAGATAGAGCTTCATTCGTTGTCTTCGGAATTGCGCATGTTCATCGCCAGGCTCCGTCGATGTTCCTCGCGGGTGGACGCATCGCGCACGTCGACCGGATTGTAATCATCGGTCAGAATGATCCCGCTCTGAGAATTGACCTGACGGATTCCTTCCATCGCGCGCTCAGCCTCATTGATTTGTGTGGGATAAGTGCTGTCGTAATCATACTCCCGATGCTGGGTCAGCACTGAAGCCGGGCTGGCGACGAAGAAGACATTGCCGTTGCCGGAGGTATGAATTCGGACGGCTCCGAACACCGACTTGAGCGTTTTGTCCAAGGAAGCAGTGAAAAAGTCCTTCCCCGGTTCGAACTCACCGAACATGTTGATCACCAGCACTCCTTCAGGTTTCAGAACTCGCTTCATCTGGTTGAATGCCTCTTGGGACATCAGGTGCGACGGCGAGGAATCTCCGAGGAACGCATCCAGGATCACGGCGTCATATTTCTTCTCACAACTGTTCACGAACTGGCGTCCATCCCCGATCGTCAGATTCATTTTTTTCGGCTCAAAACCGAAATGCTTCGCCGCCAGGGCGGGAATCTTGTCGTTGATTTCAACCGCATCCACATTGCTTTCCTCGTTCGCAAAAAGCATGGGCACGACCCCGACCCCGACGCCGATGCAAAGCACGTCTTCGGTTTCGCGGGTGTAAACCTTCGCCAGGCCATGCAACATGTGTGTGAAGAGCGAGGTGCTTTGTCCCGTGTCTGTATCGTAGGTATTCTGCGTGAGGTAATCGTTCAGATAGTACCGGAGCCCCCCCCCCTCGTTATCAAGCACCTGCATCAACCCGTAGTTTGAATTGGCCCGGTCAATCTCAACAAGGTGAGAGAAACGCAACTTGCCGTCGAGTTGAACCCCACGCACTCCCAGCGAACCCGCAACGAGGACTAGAATGGTCGCCGCGGTGTTTGAGTAGGCTTGGTTACGCCAGATAAAAAAGTGAGCCAGCGGAAGTAACATCAACACGCCGGCGGTGATCAGCATGGTCTGCGAATTGGGCAACAGCGGTATCAGGACGTATCCGATGAGCACCGTCCCGGCGACGCTCCCGATTGTTCCGACGGCGTAGAGTCGGCCCACGTTCCCTCCCAGCGTTTCCATGTTGGTGGTGAACACCCGGATCAAAAACGGGCTGGTCACAGCCAGCAGCGTCAGTGGCACAAAGAACAGAAAGGCGGCAGCGAAGAGTGATCCGACCGCCAACGGCATCCTATCCAGGCAGGCGTAGGCCACCTTGGGACAGAAGGGAATGGTCATGGCCAGATAGGCACCTGCCCCCAGGATGCAACGAAACAGGATCCGCAGATCGGTCGAACGATCTACCAACGTTCCTCCAAACCAGTAACCGACGGACAGGGAGAGCAACGTCACGGCAATCTGCGCCGTCCAGACGAAGTGGGACGTTCCGAAGAATGGCGACAGCATCTTGGCACCCAAAATCTCCACGATCAGGATGGCCCCGCCAGTCATAAAGATCGTCAGATAGAGGAATCGGCGGAGGCCGGGTGAAAGGGAATCGCCTTCAGCTTTGCCGGTCTTTTTCACGCTCATGTTTTAGTGGCCCGACGGGAAAATCCAAACTCCAAATTGCAAACCACCAATTCGAAAAGGTTCAGCCTGGTTCTTTGTGAATACATTGATGCTGTTTTTCAGCATGGGTTTTGGTATCGGTTCCAGTCGGAAACGCAATGTCTTGGCTTACGCGACAGGAAAAACTTGTTCTGGCGACAGTGATGTCGCTCTTCCTAGTTGGGCTCGCCGTGAAGACCTATCGCGGCACCCAACCACCGCAATCACTTGTCACTGACACACAGCGTTGACCTCCTTTTGTCGAAGTTTTATGCTATCCACGAACAGTTTTGAACAGACCCTGGAACGTATCGTGGCGAATGATCCACGTTATCACCGCGATGCCTATCAGTTTGTCCGCGAGGCCCTTGACGTGGCGCAAAAGAAGTTTTGCGAAGAAAAGCGCGAGCCCCAACACGTCAGCGGGCGGCAATTGCTGGATGGCGTGAAAGACTATGCCTTGGAAGAATTTGGGCCGATGACCTTGACGGTGTTCGGCGAATGGGGGATTCACAACTGTCAGGATGTGGGAGAGATTGTGTTCAACATGGTCGAGCACACATTGCTCGGAAAAACCGAAGAGGATACCCGGGCGGATTTCAAGGACGCATACGATTTCCGCGAGGTATTCGAGTTTCCATTCCTTCCGAAGAACAAGAAACGGGCCGCCAAACGAACTGTGCGCAAAGCCAGCTCAAAGGGAGCCGGTAAACAGGAATCAAAGTAATCCCGCAGGCGTAGTTGCTGCGGCTCAGGGGATAAGGGCCGAGACTTCGAGATCCGGTTCGGCGATGGAAGAGAGATCAAACTTGATCTGCTTCTTGGTGTGCTTGCGCCAGCGATTGGCAGCTTTCACCCACGCCTCGGTAACCAGTTCGGATTTCAGTTCAAAAACCCGTTTCGGATTCTCCGACTCTTCCGCCACGATATCCAGCCCCCGAACAGTGTCCGAATGGATTGGTACGTGGCGTGAGACAGTAGATTCAGGAGCCCGTTGAATGTTGGGGTTCTTCCAGACCAGTTCTCCGTTGACCAACGCCAGTCGCACTTCCAAGAGATTCAGTTTCCGGGCGAGGAACTGAAAATTGTCCCAAAGTTCTTCCGGGCTCGCACAGCGTTCTGCCTCCAGTTCCAACCACTGCCCCAGTGTCATGATGTAGCGCGTCTCTTTCCGGATGGCTGACAACTCTCCCCAAAAACTACGGATGGAATACTTCTCCGGAACCATGCCAAACGAGTGAACCAAAAATATGACGGCAAGGAATAGGATGCCGGAAAAAATCGGAACCAGCTGCCCTTGGGTCCAAAATACGCCCAAGGCCATGATCAAAAAGAACGCCGACAGAATGTACAGCGTGATCACCGAGCGTCGGTGAGAGAACCCGAAATCGATGAGGCGATGGTGCAGATGTTTACGGTCTGGACGAAATACCGGCAGGCCCTTCAACGCACGCCGGATGATAGCCAGAGAGATGTCGAGGATCGGCAGGCCCAACGCAAAGGCGGGTGCCAGCAATGCCGCCGCAACGGTTCCCTTCTGGGAGCAGCTCAGCGTCAGAACCCCAATCAGAAATCCGAGGAAGTAGGCCCCCCCATCGCCCATGTAGATCTTGGCGGGAGGGAAATTGAAATAAAGGAAGCCCAAGAGAGCGCCGGAAGCAATGATTGCCAGAAGCACCGGAAACATCTTGTCGCCAGCGCCGCCCACGTTGATGAGCAGGATCATCAACATCAACGAGATGCCTCCGGCCAAACCGTCAATGCCATCGATGATGTTGATGAGATTTGTGAGCGCCACGAGCCAAATGACGGCAACAACAAAGCCTAGTTGGCCGAGAACAATGGGTTCGCCGTGAAACGGATTGGTGATCTTTTCGATCGCCAGCCCGCCGTAATCGACAGCCAATATGGAAATACCAATCTGAAGCAAAAGTTTCAGCTTCGCACCGAGGGGATGGACATCGTCGACCCCGCCAACTACGAACATCAGCATCGGTCCGAGCACCAGCAAAATGAAGGCACTGTTGTCCACCAAGTTTGGATTCAGCAAGGCGGCCAATGAAGTGGTCAGGACGAACGCCCCCGCGATCCCAAATCCCCCCAGCCGCGGGACCGCGACTTCATGTGTCTGGTGGAAACACTTCGGGCGATCCCCGGCTCCGGCTTTCCGGGCACGACGAATGGTGAGGGCGATGCCCAGCCATGCGACGACGAAACTGCCGCAGAAGCATAAAATTTGAAGTTTACCTGTCATTAGAACGACGAAATTCGCCGTCGGCGTGTGCCTTAATGCGTAACGAATAGTTTCGCCATTTTCGACCGGCGCCATCGCCAAATGGCCGGTCGAGTTCAAAATGAAATCACAATGTCCGGTTTCGGAAAAGCCTTAACTGAGAGAGTTGGATTACTATCGACCGACCGATACGACCGATCACGTGAGTGATACTACCGGCACGCAACGGCCACAGAGCGTCGGGTGATCGCTGTTTTCCCCGACGTTGGTTTCCCAATGCCAGCAGCGTTCGCATCGTGCCCCTTCGGCTTTCGTGACGGTAATGATCGCTTCTTCAGCATCGTCGCTCACCAGAATCTCCAGTTGCGACACATTCAACAATTCGCGCGCGGATTCGAGCTCCGCAGCAGGGAGCTCTGCTTCAGAGGTCTTGAGTGTCATTGCGACTTTCGCTTCGAGTGCTTTGCCAATTTCCTTCGCTTTGCGGGCGTCTTCCAGTTTTGGGAGCACTTTCTCGCGTAGGGCGAAGAGTTGTTTCCAGTCGGTGTTCGCAGCGTGATCCTCTGGTTTCCAATCCGCGAGATGGACCGACTTACCCGCTTGATTGGGGATGGACGCCCAGGCTTCGTCCGCGGTGAATACGATGATTGGGGAGAGCATCTTGCAGAGGCTCTGAACGATCCGGTGAAGCGCGGTCTGCGTGGAACGTCGGCGCGGGGAATTGGCACCGTCGCAGTACAGCCGGTCTTTCACAATGTCGTGATACATCGCGGAGAGCTCCACTTCTACGAAGCGGGTGATGCGTTGATAGACCACATGGAATTCGTAGGCGTCGTAGGCCGCGGCGATTTCACCTTCGAGCTTGGCGAATTCGCCAAGAATCCATTTGTCGAGACCGTGCAGGTCCTCCAGTGCGACGCTGTCTTGCGCGGGATCGAAGTCATACAGATTGGAGATCTGGTAACGCAGGGTGTTCCGGATGGCGCGATAGGTTTCAGCAACCTTCTTGATGCGCTCTTCGCTGACGACGATGTCGTTCCGATAATCCTGGGATGAAACCCACAGCCGCACGATGTCCGCGCCGTAGCGCTTGATGTAGGCTTCGGAGGTCTGCGGTTTTTCGTAGCCGCCGCTCCCCTGTTTGCTCTTGGAGATTTTCTCTTTGTCGGCATCCACCATGAACCCGTGCGTGAGCACGGTCTTGTAAGGGGATGCTCCGTTACCGGCGAGGGACAACAGGAGCGATGACTGAAACCAGCCACGGTGTTGGTCCGAGCCTTCCAGGTACACGTCGGCCTGCCATTCTTCATTGCCCTCGGCTTCGTGATGAAGCTCCTTGCGAGCTTTGAGAACAGCACGCGAAGAGGAACCAGAATCAATCCAGACATCCAAGGTATCGGTCGATTTCTTGGCGGCATCTTTTCCACTCCAGTCGCTGGGTTTCACCGTGGACCAAAGATCTTCTACCGATTTCTCGAACCAGGCGTTGGAACCCTCCTTCTCGAAGAGGTCGGCGGTATTGCGAACCACCTGCGCATCCACGATGGGTTCACCGTCCGCGTCATAGAAGACCGGGATCGGAACGCCCCAGGAGCGTTGGCGACTGATGCACCAGTCCGGGCGGGATTCCACCGCACCCTTGATCCTGTTGATTCCCCAGGCCGGAACCCAGGTGACATTGTCGATCTCCTTGAGCGCTAGTTGGCGGAAGGTCTGATCCCCGATCTCATGATCGATCTTTACAAACCACTGATCCATCGCCCGAAAGATGACGGGCGTTTTGCTGCGCCAACAGTTCGGGTATTTGTGGGTATATTCCTGAAGGAGGCAGAGGTCCTCGGTCGATCGCAATTGATCGATCACCGCCTGGTTGGCCTCGCTGACACCGTTCTTCGCGAGGATGCGTTTGCCGATCATCTCGACTGGCATCTGCTCTTCGATGGGGAGTTCGTCCGTGTGGGCGAACGCGCCGTCGTCATCGACGGGAGAATAGATGGGGAGACCGACGCTGCGTCCGAGATTGTAATCATCGGTGCCGTGGCCGGGTGCGATATGCACGAATCCCGTGCCGGCACTGTCTTCCACGAAATCAGCAGGATACAGGTTACCAACGCGTTTGCAGAAAGGATGCTCGTACTGGATGGAGGCCATTTCCTGCGGCTCGACCGTCTTGACGATATGCCAATTTTCCCAACCGCATTTTTCAGCGATCTCCTCCATCAATGCATCGGCCACGAGGTAGGCACCGTCGTCGGCCATGACGAGCGAGTAGAGAAGTTTGGGATTGAAGGCGACGGCCATGTTTGCCGGCAAGGTCCACGGCGTGGTCGTCCAGATCATGAGGTAGGTGTTCGGCTCACCTTCGCAGCGGAACCGCACGTAGACACTCTGGCTCACATGCGCCTCATCATACTCAACCTCGGCTTCAGCAAGTGCGGTGCGACAGGGAATGGACCAATACACCGGCTTTTTGCCGCGGTAGACGAAGCCCTTCTCAACAATGTCAGCGAAAAGCCGAAGTTCTTCGGCTTCGTATTCCTTGTCGAGGGTCAGGTAAGGATCGTCCCAGCCACCGAGAACGCCGAGGCGTTTGAACTGCTCGCGCTGGATGTCGATATACTTCCGGGCATATTCATCGCAAGCCGTACGAATCTCCGCCGTGCTGGCGTCGCCCTTGCCGTCTTTCCGGAGCTGTTGGGTGACTTTGTGTTCGATGGGCAGGCCGTGGCAGTCCCAACCCGGCACATAAGGCGTATCGAAGCCACGCAGATTCTTGTACTTAACGATAATGTCTTTGAGTGTCTTGTTTAGCGCCGTCCCGACATGGACATCTCCGTTGGCAAACGGCGGCCCGTCATGGAGGACAAACTTCGGTGCACCTTGCCGAGCCTCTCTGATCTGCGCATACAATCCCTGTTTCTCCCACTCAGCCAGTCGCTGAGGTTCGCGTTCCACCAGGCCTGCTTTCATCGGAAAATCTGTTTTCGGCAGATTAATTGTCTCTTTATATTCCATTTTCGACCCCAAAAAAGGGGTCGAAACCTAACAATGGGGCCGCGGCGAGGCAAGCGCGGTTGTGCACCTCCATTAACTGCTCATCGACAGGATATTCACCATCGGATGTGAACAAGTCGGGGCAAGAAAAGGACTGTTTTTTCCGGTCCAAAGCGTATTCTCCGCCAGACATGTTCGGGCTGAAACTCACCTTTGCATTGCTGGCGGCGACCTATCTGTTCGCCCGCAAAAGCTGGGCTGCGTTCGGCCGGGGGGACGTGATGAATCCGCTACCAGGCCCCGAGCCGCTGACTCGGCTCGATCGTTGGATTGCCGGCGTTGATTGGGAACGGGTCCTCGGATTGCGCCATGACCTACCGAAAACCATCAATTCGCACTTACCCGAACCGGTTCTAATTTCGTCGAAGAAAGCGCCTGCGATTGGATCCCGCTCAATCGGAGTGGGTTTATTGGATGGTCAACCCGTGGGCGATCCGGGCGTGTGCGAAAGCGTTCCTGCCGTCCTCCCAACTCGCCGGGCGCAGATTGCCTCGGTGGAAGTGATCAGGACAACACCGACAACAGACACTCCGTTGGACATCAGTTTCGTTCGCGAACCGAAAGAGGAAAGCCTACTTCCGCTCGACCGGGTGTTCCACCGCGCTTCATTCGCGGTGATCGATGAGGACATCGGCCAGCCGGTGGGTGGCCCGGATGTGATCGGGGTGGATACCCCGAGTATTGCCCGCGACGTCCGGCGACCCGTGCGGTTTCCACAGGTAATCATGCGGCGTGACGAGAATGATTACCAAATCGCCGCCAGCCGCCGGCCCAGCCGCGGAGACGAGATGGCGATCACCGACTCCACCAGCGAAGATCAGATCGCGGCGGCGGAAAGCGGCCTGGAAGATTTGCCCGCTGAACTCCTCGCCGCGTTGGCGAATGATGAGACCCCGCAGCCGGATCCGAACATCCTCGAACTGCCGCTGCAGATTTCCATCCCCGGAATGCCTGAAGCCGGACAGCCCGTCGGAGCTCCCGACGTCTTCTTACCTGAGACGCGTCCAATAACCGGTGCCGTGATTGCGGCCGATTTTGAGACACCTGCCTACCGCGTGGCGGCCTACTCGCTCAACACTGCCGCGAACGATGGTCCAACGCGAAACGCGGAAACGGGTGAAGAGTTTGAGCCGGCTGACACCGTGGACGATCTGCTCGCCGCTCTGCCTGAAGAGGACCAGCCGCCGATCGATCCCAACGTTTTGGAGCTGCCGCTCGACCGCCATAGCCCGGCCGAACTGCTCGCCGGTCAACCGGTGGGTGCTCCCGATGTATTTGGATTTATTCTGACGCCGGCGAAGCCTCCCGTCGCGGAGGGGATCCCTGACCTGAGTGAGGACGATGCGTCAGCACCACTGGATTTTGCGATCAACCGCATTTCCGAACGCGTCGAGACCATCCTTTCCAACGCGCTTGCCAGACCGGCACCGGCGATCAATTTCAAGGACACGCTCGCCGATCTGGCCGACAAGTCGAAGTCCAAGAAGAAGAAAGAGGAGCCGGGGGAGCGTTTGCCAAGTGCCGCTTTGGAGCACAACCTTGCGCGTTCTGAGGATCGTGAAGGCGGGCTCAACATGGCCGAATACAAAGTTCAATTTGAGATCTTTGAAGGTCCCCTGGATCTGCTGCTTTACCTCGTCAGGAAACAGGAGGTGGACATCTATGAGGTGAATCTCACGTATATCGCGGAGGAATTCATCCAGTACATCGACATGATGCGGACCTTCGATCTGGAGATCGCCGGCGAATTCCTCGTCATGGCCGCGTCCCTGATTCTCATCAAGAGCAAGGAACTGCTGCCGGTGGAGCAACAGGTTCAGAGTGAAGATGATGAAGATGAGGACGATCCGCGTTGGGAGCTGATCCGTCAGCTCGTTGAGTATCGCAAATTCAAGGACGCTTCTGCTGACTTCAAAAAGCTGGAACTGGCCCAGGAAGACATCTTCGCGCGGAACCCGCCGAAACCCAAATTCGAGGTCCGGCACATCAAGCCGAACCTATCCGTCTTCGACCTGTTGGGTGCGGTAAACAAGATTCTGGAACGGATCGACGCTCGCGAAGATCGCGAAATTTTTGCGGACCGGTGGACGGTCAGTGAAAAGATCGAGCTCATCCGCGGTGTCATTCTCAAAGAGAAACGGGTGATGTTCACCGCCCTGTTTGACGATGCGCTCAGCCGCACTGAAGTCGTGGCCACCTTCCTGGCCTTGTTGGAACTGATCAAACTGAAGGCGATCGTCGTGAATCAAACTGAAAACTTTTCCGACATCGAGATCTGCCAGGCCCCGCCCGACCATCATCTTACGAACCCGGACGAACTGCCGTTTGAAGATGCTCCGGCCGGCGAGGAGGACTAGCATGGAACTGAAATCAATTCTCGAGGCCCTGCTCTTCTCTTCCCAGAAACCCGTCAGCGCCAAGGACCTTCGCCTGGTATTCCTCAATACCGCCGCTGAGTTGGGCGACGACGAACAGGTCCAGGAATTCAAGGGCGTCAAGACGAACGAGATCACCAAAGTGCTTAAGGAAATGGCCGGTGATTATGAGGAGACGGCCGGTAGTTATCGCCTGATCGAAGTTGCCGGAGCGTGGCAGTTCGCCACCGAACCCGACTACGCCCCCTGGATCCGAACTTTGGTTGGCGAAAAACAACGACCCTCCCGCCTTTCTGCACCCGCCCTGGAAACGATGGCCATCGTGGCTTATCGCCAGCCGATCACGCGTTCTGAGATCGAGCAGATTCGGGGCGTCTCGGTGGATGGCACGATGCAGAAACTGCTCGAACGCGGACTGGTCGAACAGACTGGCAAAGCCGAAGTCGTCGGTCGCCCTTCGCTCTACGGTACGACCCCGCTCTTTCTCGAATACTTCGGGCTTGCCAATCTGGAGGATCTCCCTTCCGCCGAGGAACTTCGCAAGATTCCCGTCAACCGACCCGAGTCCCTCGCCACCGCTGGTCCCGGTCTGGCAACCATTCCTCCCGAACAACTCACGCTCGATGAGATTGGGGGAGCGAAAGAAAACACGGCTTCGGAAATCGCCACCTCCGCGTCAGTTGACATCTCCGAAGAGGAGGAGGTCGAAGATGAAGAAGAGTTCGATGACGAGGATGATGATGAGGAAGATGATGAGGAAGAAGTCACCGCTGATAAACCGCATATCGTAGCCGGTCCGGTCAAAGATGAGAGCGAATCTAAGGAGGATGGGGATGTCGAATCTGACGAAGAGGAGTTCGACGACGACGACGATGATGATGACTGATTGCGCTTCGTTTCCAATCGTTTCCAATTCCAATTCAATTCACAAAAAAGGCGGCCCGAAGGCCGCCTTGAAGTTCTGGTCTGTCAGTCGGGATCACACGTCGCCGTGGATCGTCTTGCCGTCAGAACGGAGATCGCGACAGGCTTCGGCGATGCGATTGGCCATGCCTTCTTCGCCCTTCTTCAGGTAAGCCCGCGGATCGTAGACTTTTTTGTTTCCGATCTCGCCGTCGACCTTCAAAGCACCGTCGTAGTTCTTGTAGAAATGATCCGCAATCGGGCGGGTGAACGCGTATTGCGTGTCCGTATCCACGTTCATCTTAACCACGCCGTAATCGAGAGTTTCACGGATTTCGGAGAGCAGACTTCCGCTACCACCGTGGAAGACGAGATCCATTTCCGCGTCGGCACCGTATTTCCCAGTCACCGCGGCCTGGCCACTTTTCAGAATGTCCGGACGGAGTTTTACGGCCCCAGGCTTGTAGTGACCGTGGACGTTTCCAAATGTCGCGGCAAAGGTGAATCGGCCGAGCGGATGCAGCGCCTCGTAAACGGCCAGCATGTCCTCAGGAGTCGTATAAAGATGTTCTTCCGGAGTGTCTTCTGTTCCAGCAGAACCGTCTTCCTCGCCACCCACAACGCCGGCTTCGACCTCGAGGATGATTTCGTTTTCGGCAGCGAGCTTCAGATACTCCATGGAGAGCGCGATGTTTTCTTCCAGTGGAAGAATGGACGCGTCCAACATGTGGTTCTGGAAGAGATTATTCTCGCCCTTGGCCCGGCGCGCGGCGCTGGCTTCGATAAGGGGTTTTAGAAATGTCTCGGCCGCCTTGGGTTGGCAGTGATCCGTGTTCAGTCCCACGAGGACGTCGTACTGGTCCGCAAGACGATGGGCAGCTTCCGCAAGAATGATCGTCCCGAGGGTCGCATTCTTGTGATTCAACCCGGTGGCGAACTGGCCGGCACCCGTTGAAAACTGGATGATGCCGTCGGACTTCATATCCGCGAAGGCTTTGAAAGCGGCGTTGAGCGTGGGGATGCTGCTACAGTTGATGGCGGGATACGCGTATGAGCCCTTTTGGGCGGCGTCCAGCATGGCAGCGAATTGCTTTGGCGTTGCGATGGGCATGGTGACTTCTCAGTATATCTGTTTCAGTTTCAGGAAGGCGCATCGATTGCGCCAAAACACGGCTATACAAGCCGAAATGGAGCGTGAATTGTAGGTAAGCCTGCTTGAAAGGAAATAAAATTATGCGTGGGGAATCCACCGCTTGCACCTCAAACAGCCAATCTGAGATTGACTTTGGCATGCCGTTACGCAGTGTTGGAGGCTGGTTGCACACTTTGCTCTGCGCTTAAAAATGATGAATCCGATTTTCTCCAAAATGTCAGGTGCCGTTGTTGCCTCCGCGTTATTGCTCACCCTCGTCGCTGCAGCCGGCGGAACAGCTGCTGAAGCAGAGGTTGAAACGACCGGTGACCCAGCTCCGGCTGGCCAGACGGCTACCCCGGGTCAACCAGGAACAACCGTCACCGACAACAATTCGATCAGCCTGGTCGCGCCATAATCAAGGTAGCTATGCCAACCGAACGCGAAGAGCATTTGGCCAGGCTGGACCGGCATTTGTGCAAGCTGCCGAAGATCGGGGCAGGTGCCTACATCGCCTGCGGTGCAACCGTGCTGGGCGACGTGACGATCGGTGAACAGGCAAGTATTTGGCCTGGCACTGTTCTTCGCGGCGATATCAACCGCATTGAAATCGGCGACTTCAGCAACGTGCAGGACAACAGCGTCGTTCACCTTTCGGACGACTTTGGATGCATCGTTGGCAAATGGACCACGATTGGGCACTCAGCCGTTGTTCATGCCTGCACGATCGGTGACGAATGTCTTATTGGAATGGGGGCGGTGATTCTGGACGGCGCGGAAATCGGCAACCAATGCATCATCGGCGCGAATGCGCTCGTCACTGGCGGGAGCAAAATTCCTGACGGATCAATGGTGCTCGGATCGCCCGCCAAGATCGTCAGACCGCTGACTGACGAACAACGTCTGGGGCTGAAATGGTGGGCGGAGAAGTATGTGTGGAACTCCGAGTATTACCTGCGGAACAAAATCAATATCGGAGCCGCGCTCCCCAACTGAACAATACCATGAGTGCCCTTCTTGAAGCCTGCCGCGAAATGCCCGTTCGGGAACTGACTGTTGGCGAAGTCCTGATTGCCGAAGGGGATCCTGCCTGTCCGCTTTTCATTCTGGAACACGGATCCTTCGAGATCGTGAAACGCGACATCCGCATCAACGTTGTCTCCACCCCCGGCGCCATGTTTGGTGAAGTTTCACTGCTGTTGGAAAAACCGTCCATGGCGACTGTCCGCGCACTTGAAGCGAGTCGGGTTCGCGCAGTGGACAACGGAATCGAATTTCTCAATCAAAACCCGGCCGCAAATCTGGAACTCGCACGGCTCCTGGCCAAACGCCTCAACGGTGTCACCAGCTACCTCGTCGATCTGAGGCAACAGTTCAGCGGTAACGACGATCATCTCGGCATGGTTGACGAAGTTCTCGAAAGCCTCCTCCACGCTCCGAAATAATTGCCCGCCCGCGGGGTAAGATCCCCGCCTCCGGTCCTGATTTTCTCGACCTCATCCGCCGGACACGAAACTATTTTCCGATCTCAAGTTGCCGGCACTCCCTGAAGAAAACGCCAACTTTCCGGACGAAACTGGGGTTGACGGAATTCTGACCCGGCTCCCGGGGTAATTGTCCCCAGAGCAATGCAGTTGTCTGGGGGCGAACATGCTCGCCGTCGGCCTCTCAGATGAAGAATTCGCGTGGCAATACGACGTATTGTTGACAAAGAAAAACATTTCCGTGCTGAGCTGAGCCCACGAAGCGACGGGTTTCGGCGGCTGGGCCCGCGCCAATCATCCCCGGAGTCCGCAGCTTGGAACTTTCCATTTGAAAGAATTCCCTTTGCGGCGAATGATTGATCAAAATTGAGCGGGTCGCTTGGAGGCCTGATTGGGCTAATGTCAAAAATACTTGTAGTAGATGACGACGACCAGCTTCGGCAGACGATCATCGTGGTGCTGAAGCTGCACGGGTTTGAACCTTTGGAGGCGAACAACGGTGGGGATGCGTTGGAAATTGCGCGGGAGCATTTGCCAGACCTGATCATCAGTGATGTCAATATGCCCGGGCAGAACGGCTTCGAGGCCTTGGCCTCCATTCGTCAGGATCCGACGACTGCTGCGATTCCCCTCATCCTCATGACCGGTGAGATGGACTCCAACATGCGCAAAGGGATGGAATTGGGTGCCGACGATTTCCTGACCAAGCCGTTCGCCATGCCCGAATTGCTCAAGGCCATCGACGCGCGGATGCGCAAGCAGACGGTGGTAAAGCAGGCGGCTGAAAAGAAACTCGCCGAGCTGCGTGAAAGCATCAGCCTCATGCTGCCGCACGAACTGAACACCCCTCTGGTCGGGATCCTGGGTTTCGGCCAGATCATCCATTCCTGTGCCGATTCACTTTCCGTTGAAGAGCTTACCGAGATGGGGAAGAACATCATGGACTCGGGACTGCGCCTGGAACGGCTGATCCAGAATTTCCTCGTGTTTGCTCAGCTTCAGCTCATTCGTGCCGATGACGCAGAGGCACTGGCGATGCGGCAGAAAGTGACGAATAACTCCACCGAGGTGATCACCATGGCCGCCCGGGCCCGGGCTGAATCTGCCGGGCGCATGGCGGATCTCGAGGAGGAGTTGCAGGATTCGCGCGCTGAAATCGCCGCCGAGATGCTGACCAAGATCGTCGAGGAAGTCGTCGGCAACGCATTCAAGTTTTCCAGCGCTGGAAAAAAGGTGCGGGTCAGCACAAAACCTGACGGGGACTATCTGCAGATTCAGGTCATCGACAGTGGGCGCGGCATGAACGCCGATCAGCTGCGGAATATCGACGCCTACGTCCAGTTCGACCGCAAACTACACGAGCAGCAGGGTTCTGGCCTCGGACTGGCCATCACGAAACAATTGTGCGAGGTGCACGGCGGCAAGATCCATCTGGAGAGCAATCCAGAAACCGGCACCACCGTCACCGTAACCATTCCGGCCCAACTTCAGAAACCGGCCGCAAAAACCTGAACTGAGAATACGATCCATGAACTCTCTCCTGTTGGTTGAAGACGACCCGATTATCGCCCAGATCTATGAGCGAAAGCTGAAGAGCGAAGGCTTTGAGGTCACGCATGTAGCGGACGGCGAACTCGCCATCGAGCATGTCAAAGTCACCGTGCCGGACATCGTTCTGCTCGATCTGCAACTTCCCAAGAAGAACGGCATCGATGTGCTGGAGTTCATTCGCGCCAACGAACCGAGCCAGAATCTTCCGGTCGTCGTCTTCACCAATTCATACCTCGGTTCGCTGGTGCAAGCCGCCTGGAAAGCCGGAGCCACGACCTGTCTCACCAAGGCTGTCTGCACACCCAAGCAGGTATCTGACGTCCTGCGGGCCTGCCTGGCGGGAGATGACTCTGGAGCGGGGCTCCAAAAGGCACAACTCGCCGCCGCTCCGCCTCCAGATGTACCGGCCGTCGCTCCCACTGTGGACGAAGACTTGATCCCGATGGATCCGGCACTGTTTCGCCCGGCTGAACCACCCAAGGAAAAAAGCGAACCCGCACCTGCGCCGCCTGCCTCCGAACCGATTACCATGGCACCGCCAGTTGCCCCGGCCGCGCCCATTGTCACTCCCCCGACATCTGCGCCTCAATCCACTGCTCCCGCAGCGCCCAACCCTCTCGCCGCACCCACCGGTCGCCAGCCACGTGGGCTGCGGAACATGCGTATGCCGGCACATATGCAGATGATCACAAAATCGATGGTGGCGCCGGCTGCAGAACGTGCTGCCGAAGCCGAGTACGAAGCTGATCTGAAATCAGACTTCGTGACAACGCTACCGGCCGCGCTGGCTTACCTGCGCCAGCGGCTTCAGGAATTTACGAAGAACGAATCAGATACCACTTCACTTCGCTGGGCCGAGGATCGCAGTGCCATCCTCTTCGACATGTATCGCAAGATGCACGGTATCAGTGCCGGCGCCGGGGCCGCTGGTTGCGCGCGCATTGCCAGGCTCTCACTGGCATTTGAAGCTTTGCTGACGGAAATGTCTGAGGATCAGGACAAGATCAACCCGTCGACCGTTCGCACGGTGGCGCACACTGTTGATTTTCTCGCAACCGTCTTTGATCGCGCGATGGACAGCGAGGGCAATGAATTCACGAAGGTGAACATCCTGGTCGTCGATGACGAACCGCTCTCCCGCAAGGCCGTCATGCGTGGTCTCGAAAAAGCTGATCTGACCGCCAAGGATGTGGCTGATCCGCATGTCGCTGCAGAATTGGCCGGCAACGAGAGCTTCAATCTTGTCTTCCTGGACATCGACATGCCGGGAATGGACGGATACGAACTCTGCAAACGAGTTCGCGAAACGCCCGGCAACAAAAAGACGCCGGTCATCTTCGTCACCGGACTCACCGATTTCATGACCAAGGCCAAGTCTTCCCTCAGCGGTGGCAACGACCTCATCGGTAAACCATTTCTCCCCGTCGAACTTGCCATCAAAGCACTGACCTACCTGCTCAAATCCCGCTTCGACTAGTAGCTCAGGCGTATCTGATTGCTAAAGCAGGGTATTGGCGTGCGCTGGTTGGAGCTCACGCTTTGGCGTGCCGGGCCTGAAAGGCTCGAACAAGTTCGCGCCCACACGCCATATGTGTAAACCAACCGGCTTCTGGCTCGCAACACCTTCACTCTGATCAAAGAGCAATCCTGACATCTCCGAGATTGCTCGCGCGTTGGCTGCTGCATACGCTGCGCGGACCCATGCATAGACTGCTCATTGCCGGTGTCTTTTCCATCGCGATCTCGTCAGCGATCGCCGATCTGATTCTACCCAAGCACCGGGAAGCCTGGAATTCGTCGCGGATCATTGGTTCACCAAATCCACCACCGCCCTACCGGGTGGAGCGCGCATTTTCGAGTCTTGAATTCAAGAATCCCGTGGAAATGATGCCCGAACCCGGGCGGAACCGGTTCTATCTGATCGAGCTCGGAGGCAACGTGTTTCGGTTTGAAAACCGGCCGGATGCGCAGGCGGAACTTATCGGCAATCTCAAGACCGGTCTGCCCAAGTTCATGCGCCTGCTCGGTTTTCAGTTCCATCCAAAGTTCCAGAAAAACCATTTCGTCTATCTCGTCTACAACGACGAGAACAAGATGCCAAACGGCACCCGGCTTTCCCGCTTTCAGCTCACCCGCACCGAACCGCCGCAGATCGACTACGCCTCCGAAGAAGTTCTGCTGACCTGGGTCTCCGGCGGACACAACGGCTGTTCCCTGCACTTCGGCGCCGATGGCTATCTCTACATCTCCACCGGTGATTCGGAGGTGCCAAGTCCGCCCGATCCACTGAATACCGGACAGGATATCTCCGATCTGTTGGGTTCGATCCTGCGCATCGATGTTGATCGCACCGAGAACGGGAAACCCTACCGTGTGCCGCCCGACAATCCATTCGTAAACCATCCGAAGGCACGCCCCGAAGTCTGGGCCTATGGCTTCCGCAATCCCTGGCGGATGAGCTTCGACCGCGTTTCCGGCGATCTTTGGGTCGGTGATGTCGGCTGGGAACTTTGGGAAATGGTCTATCGCGTGGTGAAGGGGGGCAACTACGGCTGGAGCATCACGGAGGGACCGCAGCCGGTGAAACCGAATCAACCGCAAGGACCGACCCCCATTCTGAAACCCGTGGTTTCACATTCGCATGTCGAAGCCATGTCCATCACCGGTGGCTATGTGTACCGTGGAAAGAAGCTTCCCGGATTAAGCGGCAAATGGCTGTACGGCGATTACGTCACCGGCAAAATCTGGGGTCTGAAGTATGAGAATGACCGGCTTGCCTGGCACCAGGAACTGACTGACAGCCCGCTACGCGTGATCTGCTTTGCTCGCGATCACCAGGGAGAAGTCTTCATCGTCGACTACGCCGGACAGATTCATGCATTAAAGAAGAACGAGGCCACCGACACCAATCGTGACTTTCCCCGATTGTTGAGCAAGACCGGTTTGTTCAGGTCCGTCACTGCGCAGACACCTGCCCCCGGAGTTCTCCCCTACGAGATTGAGGTCGAACCCTGGGCAGATGGTGCCACGGCCAGGCGCTTCATCGGCCTTCCCGGGAACTCAAAACTGGGAACACACAGGCGCAACGATTTTGCTTACGGAAGGATCAGGGACTTCTGGGCCTTTCCAGACAATACCGTGTTCGCGAAGACACTTACGCTGGAAACCAAGTCGGGTCCGCGGAAGCTCGAAACTCAGATTCTCCATCGCGACGGTGAGAATTGGCGTCCCTACAACTACATCTGGAACGACGCGCAAACCGATGCGGTTCTCTCCGCCGGCAACGGCGAAGAACGCGAGTTCGAGCTGAAATTGGGGACTTTGAAATGGCGAAGTCATAGCAGTTCCGAATGCATGACCTGCCACATGTCCCGCGCGGGCATCGTTCTCGGATTTCACCATCAGTTCACCGACACCGACACGCGCATCAACGGCCAAAAGGCGAATCAGCTCACCGCATGGTCGAAGCTGAGACTGTTCGAGAAGGAACCCAAACCCGCCGGATTCCGGCGACTCGAATCAGATCTCCAACGGCACGCCCGCGCGTATCTCCATGTGAACTGCGCGCACTGTCATCGGCGCGGCGGCGGCGGTTCGGCCCCGTTCGAACTGCGGGCCGATGTTCCCTTCGAGCGCGTGAAGCTCGCCGGCGTCACTCCTAACCAGGGCGAGTTCGGCCTGCGTAAACCCGATATTCTCCGGCCCGGCGAACCCCACCGATCCGTTCTTCTTTATCGCATCGCCAAATCTGGGACGGGTCACATGCCGCATCTGGGTGCGCGCACCATTCACCCGAAAGGGCTGCAGGTGGTGCGTGATTGGATTCTCGAACTCGGCGGGAAGAAGGCAACGCCTTCACCCAATCCTGCCAAGATCGCCGCCCAACAATTGGCCACCACCGGGAACAGCCTCCGCCTGGCAATGCAACTCGATGAGACCGGAGCCAATCTGAATGCCACCGAAATTAATCGGCTGGCCCAGACCCCGCCACATATTCGCGGATTGTTCGAACGCTTCCTGCCTGAATCGATGCGTCGTCAAACGCTCGGACTCAAGGTGAATGCGGCGGAAGTGCTCTCCTTGAAAGGCGACGCCCGCAATGGAGCGCGCCTGTTCATGGAACCCGCCGGGGCACTATGCATCAACTGTCATCAGCTCAACGGCAAGGGTCGCGAGATCGGTCCGGACCTCCAGCGCATCGGTGCGAAATACAACTCCGCCCAATTGCTCGATAGCATTCTGGATCCTTCCAAGCTCATCGAACCGGCCTACGCCGCCGTCACCGTGGATGCGACCGACGGGGAAAGTTACAGTGGGTTCGTGCGTGAACGGAATGGTGGTGACCTGGTGCTACGCGATGTCGCCGGTCAGGATCACCGCTTCACCCGCCAGCAGATCCGCAAGCTTTCGCCTGGCAAACTCTCCCTGATGCCCGCCGGTCTGTTACAGGCGATGACCGCCCAGGAGGCGGCAGACTTGATCACCTATCTCAGCGGATTGCGTTGAAACCAACCGTCGCACTCAATCACCAAAGAACTCTTTGGCATGTTCAAACTTCGCACCGATGGATTCGGCGAAACCTTCGTCGCTCTCCATGTCACCGACCATGATGAGGTGTTCCAAGGCGAGTTCATGTTTCCGCATGAGATGAACCCCCATCCCGGGGAAAGGTTTGCGGCAGAAGCAACCCACTGGAAATGCCTTGTGCGGACAGAATATGATCTCCGCGATCGGCAGGTTCAGTAGTTCGGTCGTGCGGGCAAAGCAGGCCTCCGCGTTCGCGAGCGACAGTTGTTTTGAACTTACGCCGCTCTGATTGGAAACGAAGAAGAGCTGATATCCCTTGTCGATCCAACCCTGCAAAACCGCCCGACGATTGGGCATCAACTCGATGTCATCCGGATGCCGGGGATAGAATTCCCCGCTCTTCGTGATCCGCAAGGTACCGTCCACATCCAGGAGCAATCCTTTTTTGGTGTAAGCCGGACCGGGGCGACGTTCGAAAACCACCGGATCGATGACCGAGAACCCCTCATCCAGATCGGGCGGTTCGAAACTCGCGGCATAGGCCGACAGCGCGGCGGGTGGCGGCAGATTAGGATCGGTCTTGGAAAGTTCCTTCATCTCATCCGGCCCCAGCAGTTGGCCGTGCCGATCCAGCACGCGATTGACCACATTGATCATGGCTTCGCGAACCGGTGTGGCCATATGGATACAACGCACCGGCACTTTGTTCGCATGGGCCGTGCGGATCACCGGATAGCGGGAGAGCCGCGTCGGATAGGTGTTGTCCATTACCACGCGCGGATTGTCCCCGTTCAGTCGCTCGGCGAGCATCGGGATAAGATCCTCCAGCTGGCCACCCAAAAGATCGCGATTGAGACGTCGGTATCCCTTCTCTTCATAACGCTCCACCAGCGACGATTTCCCGGCACCCTGAATTCCCATGATGATGACAACTTCGGCTTCGGCACCGGGTTTCATGCCGGCAGTGAGTTCGCGAAGATCAGGTGGAGTCACGGGTGGAACGAGTTGTGCGAGCGCTTCTGCTGCGGGCTCGAAGGTGATCTTTGCGCGGGCTTCGCGATCCGCGTCATCAAGTTTGAGATCAAGTGAACGGAGCGAGGAATCAATGCTCTCCGTCCGCGTCGCACCGATCAGGGGAATGACCGGATGTGACAGATCATACAGGGTGGCGAGAGCGGCTTCCTGCGGTGGTACGTCATATTTCGCCGCCAGCGGTTTCATGGCCCGGTTCTTGGGCATGCGGTCGGCCTGCGCGTAGCCACCCATCGGCCGATGGGCGAGGAACGGAATTCCGAGCTGCGCGGCCAGCGCCACAATTCCCCTGGTGCCGGCCTTGCGATTCATCACGCTCAATTCGGATTGAAGTGCCTTCACCTCGAAATGCCGTTGAGCTTGGCGAACCTCCGGGATCGACACGTTGCAAAGTCCCAGCTGCTCGATCTTTCCTTCGCGTTGCATCTCGGCAAGCACTGCCAGGCTGTCTTCGAACGGAATCTTCGGATCGTTCACGTGCAGCAGCAACATGAAGAGGCAATCAACGTTAAACGCTTTCAGGCTCCCTTCCACGGCCTTGCGCAGTTTATCCGGACGTCCACTGGGAACCCAACGACCCTTGGGTCGCGCCAGCCCGGCCTTGGTCATCACCCTGATCTCGTCACGCGGACCGTCCCAGGAATCAATCGCCATACGCGCGAGCGCCTCGCCGTAGTGCAGGTCGCGATGATCGAGGCAATACGTGTCCGCAGCATCAAGCAGGCGGATACCACGATCCAGCGCGTGGTGAATCACGCGGATCGCCTCGGCCTTCTCCGGACGGTCCTGCGTCGAGAGCCGAAGCAGACCCAAGCCCATCGGAATGGCGAGATCGTTAAGGACGTTGTTCGACATGCTGCCGTTGTATCAGCGGAGAAGAATGTGCTCACTTCAAAATGAAGCGTTTAACGCGCCCAAACAGGCCTGAAGGGCAGGGGCTTCTTCGCCCAGTAGCGGAACCAAATCGTTACTTTCTGTCATCCGCCCTTCGGCTCGCCCAGCTGACCTTCCGAAGAGGCGATCACTGTGGCAACCGTCGCATCGCCAGTGACATTGCAAACCGTCCGGAGCATATCCAGTATCCGATCCACACCGAGGATGAGGGCGATCCCTCCGCTGGGAACATTCACCGCTTCGAGAATGATCACCAGCATGATGATGCCCGCACCGGGAACGGCGGCCGTCCCAATCGATGCAAGCACGGCGGTGAGCACAATCGTGATCTGGGCCCCGAGCGTCAGATCGATGTTCACGACCTGGGCAATGAATACTGCGGCAACAGCCTGATAAAGCGCTGTGCCATCCATGTTGATCGTCGCTCCGAGTGGGAGCACGAAGGACGAGACTTCATCAGACACGCCGAGTCGTTTCTCCGCGCAATCCATAGTAACCGGGAGCGTTGCCCCGCTGGAGCTGGTGGAAAACGCCATCAACTGGGCGGGCGCAATGCCCATGAAGAAGCGTTTCAACTTCATGGAGGTAAACAACTTGAGCAGCGTCGGATAGACAATGCAGGCGTGTATGAACAGGCCCAGCACGACGGTCATACAATACAGACCAAGCCCGGATATCAGCTCCACGATCTGGGAGGGATCATCCTTTGCCAGTCCGGTGATGGTGCTGGCCAGCAAAGCGAAAACACCCACCGGAGCCATGAGCATGATCATGTTCACCAGTTCGATGACCGTGTCCATCAGGCCTTCAAAGACGGCCAGCACCGGTTTGGATCGGTTGGGCTTGATCTTGATGAGCGCGATGCCGATGAGCAGGGAGACGAACACCATCTGCAGCATGCTGCGGTTGCTGGATGCCGAATTGAAAAAATTGTCTGGCACCATGTCGACGATGGGCTGGAGAGGGCTGCGCTTCTTCACCTCCGCCGCCACCGCCGTGCGCGCGGCGACGTCGTCCTTGTAGGTGGCTTCAAGTTTGGCCCGCAATTCGGGCGGGATCTTCTTTCCCGGATTGATGATGTTCACAATCACGAGACCGATGATCACCGAAATCACCGTCGTCCCGACATAAAGCGAGATCGTCTTGCCGCCCATGCGTGAGAGCTTCTTCGTATCTGACAGCGAGGCCACCCCCGTGACGAGCGAGGTCAGCACCAGCGGAACAGCGATCAGCTTCAACAGGTTCATAAAGACCTGACCGAAGGGCGTGATCCAGGTGGTGGTGAACTGGCCCCACCCCTTGTTCGCGGCGACCACGCCGTAGATCAGCCCCAGGACGAGGCCGATGATGATCCGCCAGTGAAGTTGTTTGTGCCAAGGAAGTGCTTTGCTCATGTCGATAAATTTATTGGGTGACGGGTTTGCCGGCGGCGACCCAGCCGCTCATGCCGGTGGAAAGATCGTAGAGTTTCTTGAATCCGAGTTTGGTCATCAGCTGGCACGCCCGCGCGCTGCGCCCGCCGCTGCGACAGGTTACGAGGTATTCCTTCTTCTTATCCAGCTTGCCGACCTGCTTGGCAAAATCAGCGGCGTAAAAGTTGATCAACTTCGCGCCCTTGATGTGACCGTCGTCGTATTCTGCCGGCGTGCGCACATCCAGAACGGTGAGTTTTTTTTCCTTCAGGATGCGTTCGAATTCAGTGACCGAAACCCGTTGATGAACCGCCTTCTTGTCGGCGGCAAACGTGGAACTGACGGATAGAATAAAGCCAAGCACGAGCAGGCTTTGGAAGTGGTGGAGCGCCTTCATAGGTGCGGGCGAGTCTAGGAGAGATGCTTTGCGTGTCGAGTGGATATGGTCTGGGTCTGCGACATTTCAGTGCGGCACCTTCGAGCCGCTCGCCAACTGAAGTCCTTACTCAACTTCAGTTTGACCGGTCTGGCGTGCGACAGCAAAGTCGGATCACAGACCCCTTCATATGAACGCCCTGATCAGATCACGAACGATTGCCGCTTTAGTCGCCCTTCAATTCGGACTTTGCCTCTCACCTGCCGCGCCAAAGATGACCTCGTTGATGGCAAAACTGGAGTCAGGCAAGCCGGTCCGCATCGTGTGCTTCGGAGACAGCGTAACGGGTCTCTACTACCACACCGGTGGTCGGCGAACCTACACCGACATGCTGGGACTGGCTCTGCGCAAAGCCATCCCATCGGCGAACATCTCGATGCACAACGCCGGCATCAGCGGGAACACTGCCATGGCGGGACTGAAACGCATTGATCGGGACGTCCTCGACAAGAAACCCGATCTGGTAACGGTCATGTTTGGGCTGAACGACATGACCCGCCAGTCGCTGGATCAGTTCCGGGCGAATCTGGAGAAGATTGTTGTGAGCTGCCAGGCCATCGGTGCCCAGGTCCTTCTCTGCACTCCCAACGCCGTCACCGACACCCCGAATCGTCCCACCGCCAAGTTGATACAATACTGCGCGGTCATTCGGGACATTGCGAAAGCGACCAACGTTCCCCTGTGCGATTCCTACGCCGCCTTCGACGAACTTCGCACTGCGGACCAGCCCCAATGGCGGCTGACCATGAGCGACCCGATTCACCCCAACATGGGCGGACATCGGTTCATCGCCGAGCAGATTGCCAAATCCATCACCGGCAATTCCGTCTCCCTCATCGGAACGCCCCCACCCGCAGATCCGCTCCGACACATCCGCCAATTGCTCATCGTTGGCAAACCGGTAAGGGTGCTGGCGATGCCCCCGTACGACCGATCGATGAAAACGATCTTACCTACCGGCAGCGTCAAGACCACCCGGTGGAACACCGCCCGACAGTCACTGCCACAGATCGAGGAAACGGCCCGCATCACGGTCCGGAAGATGAAACCCGATCTCGTCCTGCTCGCAGTTCCGCGCAGCGCCTCGTTCGCCTCGGACGAAGAGTTCATCAAAGCGCACATCTGGATTCAGAACTGGTCACTCAGCTTTGGGCGCGAGGCGTGGAACTGTGTCATCGTCCATCCCTCCGTTACGGAAGGTCACGACAACCGGCCGCCGGAGACAACGATTCGGAATCTCGTTTCAGCCCATGATCTCCATCTGATCGATCGGATGCCAGCGGACCAGCGGCCGGCAACAGAGATCGTCCGTGATTGGTTTGAAGGCCATCTGAACAGCGCTGCACTTTCAAACGGGCGCTAGCTCATGCTCGCAGTATGTCATGACTGCATGGCATGTCGGGTGTTGCGATCAGCCTCCTCCCGGAGTTTTCAAATCAGCGCATCGGCGGTTGGTCTTAGCTGGATCGTTCTCAGCGTTGGCGATGTCCGTTCGGAAAGTTTGAGCGGACTCACGTCCGCTGCTA
>JBLFYM010000061.1:0-34397 GCA_047608975.1 Limisphaerales bacterium
TGGCCGGGTGGTCGAGGAGTTCTTCCAACCTCAGCCAACGGGGTTCGCCGGCTTGGACTGTGCGGGTGAGAGCCTGCATCTGGATTTCCTCGGCCACTTGCTGGCGAAGCCCGGGATTCTCCTGCAAGCGAGCCACCAATTCGGCGCGGCGTTCGGTGCTGAGTTCGGCGTGTTCGAGCCATGCGGCGATCAGGTCTTCAAAGTCATTCATGATTCAGTGTTCTCCATGCATTCGCGTAGCAGCTTGTTGGCGCGATGATTCATTGTGTAGAGGGCTCCGACATTCATCCCGAGTTCGGTGGCGAGTCCAGCGCCCCGTTGCCGGTCGAGCCCACCGCGGACGATCTGCCGCATCCGTTCCGGAAGTTTACTGATACAGGACAGGAGGCTCTCCACCTGTTCGTCTTTGAGTGAGGTCGCCAGACTCTCCAGATCAGGATCCAGAATTGCGGCGATCTCCAGCCGGAACCGATCCATCGCGCCATCCCGCCGGCTGCGGCTACGAAAGTAGGTCTTCAGCTTGTTGCGGGCGATTCCTCGGAGCCAAGCCTGGAAATCCTCTCCCCTTCGAAATGTTTTCAAATTCTTGTAGGCGGCAATGAATAGTTCTTGGGCAAGGTCATCGACGTCGTCCTGATGGTGGAGTTGGCAGCCGAGATATCCGCGTAGCGAGAGTTCGTATCGGCGAACGATCAGGCGGTAGGCATCACTCTCTCCGGCGAGCACGGCACGAATGGCGTCATCGAGGTTGAACTCTGGTTCGCTGGACATCTGTTTAAGAAGGTTGCCGCAAAACGGTGGTTCTTACAGGAATAGTGAAACTAATCATCCTCTGTAATTTCCAAGTTTCAACAGTGTTTCTCATAATAAAGCAGTAAAATATCAACGGATTTCAACGCGATGCGCAAGATGTTGGGGTGGCATGGCGGATCGAGATTCTGGGATCACAACCTGTGCGCGTGGCGCTCATAATCCGCCCTGAAGAGGGCAATTGAAGAGATTCTGATGCCAATTGGCTGACATAATGTGAAAAAAGTTGTTGTCATCATTAGGTTTTTTGCTTACTAAGTCGCTCAATGCACCGCGTTGGTGTGCGGTCAAACTGTTTTTGGCCGCATTTTAACTAAGTAAAAAATACCAAAAAGATAGATACAATCCTTAGCAGGAGAGGAACTGAAAACTATGAATACCAATCAATGGACACGAGGACTGATCACCGCAGGCGTGATCTCTCTGGGAGCAGTTGCACAGGCAGAAGAGACCGCGATCAGCGGTTACGTCAGCACGACGGCTTCCTGGGCACCTAATGTAATGCAACCGGCTGGAGCTTCCTTCATGCCGACTACCGATGGCTTCGATCTCGACAATGTCGCCATCCGCATCAGCAAACCGCTTGATGAAGGCGAATGGGCTGCAGGATACGCGGTGGAACTGTGGGTTGGCCCACAGGCCTCCAACCTGGGCAACAATATCACCAGCACGGGCACCGTCATCTCGGACCCCGATGGGTCACTCACCACCGATGACGGCACTGCCGGCACTATCACTGGTGATGAGTCCCTCGCCGCTGCCGCGATCAGCGGCAACAATTTCGCGATCAAGCAGGCCAACGTTAAATTGAACGCGCCGATTGGCAACGGTCTCGTGCTCACGATGGGTGTCTTCGACACCATCATCGGCTACGAAGCCGCCAACATCGGCGACAACCCGAACGTAACTCGCTCTTACGGTTTCACCACGGAACCGTTCCAGCACCTCGGTTTGCTCGCCAGCTATCAAATCTGCGAATCCGCCGCTCTGAGCGTCGGTGTCGCTGATGCGAACAACACTGTTCTGAACCCGGGCAATCGTGGTGGTAACACCAGCGCCAAGACCTTCATGGCCGCTGTTTCGTTGACCGCTCCGGACAGCCTCGGACCTCTCGGCGGAGCCTCCATCACCGCTGGTGTGGTTGACGGACGTGCCGGTGGCGCAGTCGGCGGATCTGATACGACTCAGATCTACGTCGGTGGCGACATCCCCACTCCGATTGAAAACCTGAGCCTCGGTGTCGCTTGGGATCACGTCAACATCGATGGCGCAACGGACACGGATTCCATTGCTACTTACATCGGTTACAAGGTTTCCGATAAGCTCGGCCTCAACACCCGTCTCGACTACACCGATCAAGGTGGATCTGCTGGTTTCGCTGGCGTTGAAGGCGGCGAATATCTGGGAACAACCGTTACGGCGGACTACTCCCTGTGGGCGAACGTCGTGACCCGTGCTGAATGGCGCTGGGACAAAGACCTCGATGGTGATCGCTTCAATGGCCCAGGGGTGCAAAATCGACCCGGCCGCAACAACAACCATTTGTTCTTGCTGAACGTCATCTACAACTTCTAAGTTTTACTTGGATTATCACAACCCCTTCCGGGCAATCCGGAAGGGGTTTTTTGTTGTCAGACACAACATTTTCCAGGAAGGGATCGGCGTTGCATGCCGGTTGAAATCGTTTGCGACCCCGACCTGGCTGCCACATGATTCCCGCTCTATGAACCCCTGTCCGGCTTTCTGCCTTCTCATGGCGATGCTGCTTTCCGCATCGGCTGCGGATCAGCGTCCCAACGTCATCTTCATCTTCTCCGATGATCACGCGTACCAGGCCATCAGCGCATACGGCGGCAAGCTGAAGCTCAATCACACGCCGAATATCGATCGGATCGCCACGGAGGGGATGCTCTTTCGCCAATGTTATGTGAACAACTCGATCTGCGGGCCGATGCGCGCGGTGATCCAGACCGGCAAGTATTCCCACAAGAACGGTTTTGTTCGCAACGGCAACAAATTCAACGGTCATCAGCAGACATTTCCCAAGCTGCTGAAAGCGGCCGGCTACGAAACCGCGGTGGTTGGCAAATGGCATCTGGGCGAGCACATGGCACCGCAGGGATACAACTATTCCGAAGTGCTGATCGGTCAGGGCCCATACTACAACCCGCCCATGTTCGTGGACAAAAATGGGGACGGCAAACACGAGCGGGTGAAACACACGGGATACACAACGGAGATCATCAGCAAACTCACGCTGAACTGGCTCAGGCACGAACGCGACCCGAACAAGCCGTTCCTGCTCATGACCCAGCACAAGGCGCCGCACCGGAACTGGCAGCCGAGTCCCAAATACCTCACCAAATGGGACGGCGAAGACCTCCCCGAGCCGGCCACACTCTTTGAGGACTATTCCAAACGCCTCTCCCCAGCCCGCACGCAGGAGATGCAGATCGATCGAGATCTCACCGAAAACGACCTGAAACTCACCGCCCCGCGCGGACTCACCCCTGAACAGCTCAAGGTCTGGAACGCGGCCTACGAGCCGAAGAATAGAGCATTCCGGGAAGCGAAGCTGACCGGCAAAGCTCTCGTCCGCTGGAAATACCAGCGGTACATCAAAGACTACCTGCGCTGCATTCAATCAGTGGACGACTCAGTCGGTGAGTTGCTCGACTACCTCGATGCGTCCGGCTTGGCAAAGAACACGATCGTGATCTATTGCTCGGATCAGGGTTTTTATCTGGGCGAGCACGGCTGGTTCGACAAGCGGTGGATCTACGAAGAATCGTTGCGCACACCATTTCTGGTTCGCTGGCCGGGCGTGGTGAAGCCTGGTTCGGTGAATACGGACATCGTCTCGCCATTGGATTTTGCTGAGACCTTTTGTGAAGTTGCCGGGGTGAAAGTTCCGGGAGATATGCAGGGGCGCAGCCTGGTTCCGATTCTGAAAGGTCAGACGCCGCCGGATTGGCGCAAGTCGTTCTACTACCACTACTACGAATACCCCGGTTGGCATCTTGTGCGGCGTCACTACGGGGTGGCCGACGGTCGCTACAAGCTCGTGCGCTTTTACGAGCAAGACGTCGATGCCTGGGAACTTATCGACCTGAAATCAGATCCGCTGGAGCAGAAGAATTTCTATGGGCAGCCCAAATACGCCGGGGTGCAACAGCGTCTTCATACCGAACTGGAACGGTTGCGAAAGCAGTATGACGTCCCGGCAGCAGATCCTTCGGCTTCGTTTGAAGTTGGGGATACGCCTTCCCGTTATCAACAACGGAAGAAATAGCCAGACCCTCGATTCATGAAAACACTCATTCTCGCTCTTACACTGACTCTTTGCAGCACTGCCTTTGCCCAGCCACGTGGCTCCGTGGAGCTTTGGCCGGGCGGTGCGCCGGGAGCATTGGGCACGGAGGATCACGATAGCCCCACAATCACGATGCACTTCCCAAATGCGGCCCGCGCAACCGGCGCGTCGATCGTAATCTGCCCGGGTGGAGGATACGGCGGGTTGGCGCATCACGAAGGCGATCACTATGCGATGTGGTTGAATGAAATGGGAATCGCCGGGTTCGTGTTGAAGTATCGGCTCGGCTCGAAAGGTTACCGCCATCCGGCGATGTTGAACGATGTCAGCCGTGCGGTTCGCGTCGTGCGTGCGAATGCGGAGAAGTGGAAGCTCGATCCGGAACGGATTGGGGTGATGGGCTCATCCGCCGGAGGACATCTTGCCTCGACCCTGCTGGCTCACTTTACAGCCGGTGATCCGGAGGCAAAGGACCCGATTGAACGACTCAGTTCCCGGCCAAATCTCGGTATCCTCTGCTATCCGGTCATTACCATGGGCGAGTTCACCCACCGGGGGTCACGACGGAATCTGTTGGGGAACGAACCAACACCCGAACTTGTCGAACTGCTTTCCAACGAGAAACAGATCAAGACGAACACTCCGCCGACATTCGTCTTTCACACCGTTGCAGATCGTTCCGTCCCGATCGAAAACGCACTGCTCTTTGTTCAGGGGCTGCGTTCGAAGAACGTGCCGTTTGCTCTGCATGTCTATCCCGATGGAGACCATGGCATGGGACTCGGCGGCCGTTGGTGGAGCCCGGAAGACCGGCATCCCTGGACGACTCAATGTGCGGTGTGGCTCAAGGACCTGAAGTTCGCCCGCTAGACCACCCACCCGAATTCACGAATATGATGACTCTTCTGCCAATTGTCGGGATCGCGATTGTGATCCTCACCGTGGTATTGTGGAAATCGTTCAGCGGCAACAACAGCGACGGATGATCATTCCCTTACAACGAAACTGAGGCTTTTCCTCAAACACCTGATTCGACCTGGCCGCCTCTGCTTTGTTCCGATGTTGTTCTGTGGGATGACGAATGTCGGGTGACCAAAGACTTCGGCCCACTGCATGAGGATCAGCCGAAGCCAACGTCGGAGTCCCATGTGGTAGGGTTCAATGAGATGTGGAAAACCATTATGCTTCCTCGGACCCGGGTCGCCAAAGCCGATCCTTATTGATACGAACCACGGCGTCTTGCTCCACTGCGCGATTGCCCAGAGAAGCCTTGTGCGGGAATACTGCGACGCAAGTTCCTGCGGGGGCCCGCTCGGCAACGCCCGGTCCTAAATCAATTGGACCATTTCTCGATGGTGGGGACACAAGATCGCGGTTTCGAATGCCCATTGATTGCCGCGTGCACCCATCACGACATCTCAGTTTTGCGTAGCTCCTACTCCAGATCGATCGTCACCCGGAATCCTCCATTGAAGAAGTATGGGCATTTGGACTCCAACTGTCCGTCCACCACGATGAAATAGGTCTGTCCCGCCGTGGCACTGAACACCTGCCCGTTGGAGCTTGAAAAACCGTTAACCAAGACCGACAAATTGCCCAACCCGGAACCGGTGCTGACAGCAAACTGCGGATGAGGGTATTCGCGGGCCGTTGTCTTGATCCGATAATCGCCGGAAGAGGAGGGCGTCCATTCATACCAGACGGTCTGGAAAGCCCGATTGAAGCCGAAGTCGGGCTCGCCCTCTTCGGAAAAGGCGTTCCGGTTGTAGCCCACAGTGTTGACAGAGCCGGTTCCAAGGTCGATGCGACTGGCAAACCTGACGTTCGCGGGGGTGGGCGGATTGTTGCCGACGTCTTGGAGCCGATAGAATTGATGAGTCAATCCGGATTGGGATTCCGTGAAGGGTGTATTCATGTCGAGCGCGATGAAGGCGCCGACACTGGACCAGTTGATCAAGTTGTCGGAAGTCTCCACGAGGTATGCCTGCCCGATTTTGGTGCGGGCGGTGAAACTGATCAGTGAACCGCCGGCCGAGTTGGGATTCAAGACGTTCGGCACCGTGGGTAATCCCGTGAGACCCAGATCGTCCGTGGTGAGGAGGAACTCCTCGACCTCGACACTGGGCAGTCCCATGACGAATCCGCCAAAGGTGGGATCCGGAAGCGTGCCGAGGATCATGCGATTTCGTTTGAATTGAGGCAGGATCGTCCTCAGTGCGCCATTGCCCGTGAACAGAGCGCCGGCAAAGAAGGTGTACTCATAGAGGTTGTTACCGCCTGCGTGGCGGACGGCGACGCTGCCGTCGAGAGACGTTTTCAGGTCTTCAAACACCTCCCGAAACTGCTGCTCTCGCGTGGCGTTGCGTCCATCCTTCACAAAATTGAAAAGCCGCACCGTACCTGGCGACCGATTGCGGAGGAACTGTGAACCTTCTGCGTAGCGATCGGCGGCGTTGGCAAAGGCCGTGCGTCCCGCCGCCAGGTCGTTGGTGGTGGCGAAGGTCAGAAGCTGCGGATGATCGCTGAGAAACTGGGCCATATCGAAGGGCCCATTCTGCGCGAACGTGTCCACGACACTCAGCTGGGCGTCATAATCGTGGGCGAGAAAGGTGTAAGAGAAATACTCCAGCAGATGCAGGCCGACCCGGAGAATCAAGAGATCTCCCTGGTCCATATCCACCGCCTCGGCCGTCGTTTCCGCAGCACTCAGGGTGAGAAAAAAATTCTGGTTGGTGACCTTTTCCAGATTCGCAATGGCAGCGGTGATCTCCGGCACGGCGTTGGTCCGCCAATGCTGGCTGAACTCCGCGCCGCTGAGCCCGCTGGGAATCGTCAGGTCGCCATTGGGCTCCCGGGCGGCGGCGGTGCTCCACCCATAAATGTCACGGCCGGTGGAACTCACGCCCAACCGATCCAGGAACGCCTGCACGGCCGATTGATTGGGGAGGTCGAGCAGCCGCGCGATCGCCATCAGGGCATTGGCGACCTCGTGATTCGTGTCGAGGGCCAGCGCTTGTTCAAATTTCGTGCGCGCGGTGGAAATGTCTTTGGCCGCCAAGGCCGCCCTTCCTTCGGTTACACGACTGTCGGCAGTCTGTGCGGTAGCCAAGGTGCATCCACCGAGGACGGCGGCGAAGATGAGGGATGAGTAGAGCCGGAGGATCATCAGTTTGCTGCTTTGGTGGTGTCTATTTCGGGACTCAGGTTGGTTGGAAGAAGGAAAAACAATGAGATACTCCTCGCCGAGGGCAGATGGAGGACAAAGTCGTCCTTGGTGATTTGCAAAGTGGCCCGAGCAAACTCTTCCTCGCGATCAGGTAATACTAATTTGCCATCGCGGAGCTTCCATTGGCCCTGCCCGAACTTGAATGCCTCGTTGGCCGTGAGGTGGGACAGCACGCGACCCTGTTCGAATCTTCGCAGCTCAAATTCCTCCACGGCGATACCGACGACCCGCCGCTTCCTCGGAGACTCTTGGGAATCCATGGTCGCGTTACTGGACTCTCCCTCAGGTTGCAGAGAGGATAAGACGGAGTTTGCCCGGTTGAAAATGGATCTCGTCTGAGCCGCGTGATGGATATCAATTGAGAGCCGGTTCACCTTCAGAATAGGGAACACACCCAACTTGAAAAACCCTTTCTGCAAATGGTCGCGCACCGAGCTTCGTATCCGAAGCACTGCCACCGGGGTTCGGATGTGTTCAACGTAAAGCGGAAGCGTGAGATTCCGAAAAGACCGGCTCGAAGCCGCATCTACGGAAACGCTGACCGCTAATGCCGCGCAAAACAGGATAATTTTTTTTCCGCGCGCCAAATCCATGAGCTGGGATAGTCCTTTACTATCGGGTTATATTCGTGGAAATGCAATCGGTATTTGACAGTCTTCAGCCAAATGTTGATTGCATTTGTGGTTCTCGCCGCCGTGCTTTGGAAAACTTTCAGTGGCGCCAACGACGGCTGACTTACCCACTCGGGCAATTCGGGACGCGGACCTCTGCCGGCTGGGCGTGGATCACTTACTTCCGTAAATCAAGGCACACGATTTCCTTGTTGTCGCGGAGATAGAGTCGGCCATTGGCCAGGGCGGGTCCGGTGCGTGAGCCGCTGAATACTTTTGCGCGTGCCAGTTCGTTGAAGCCATTGGGAGAAGCTTCTACAAGGACCAGCTCGCCGCGTACGGTTGCTATGATCAGTTTCCCATCCGCTGCGATCAGGTTGCCTTTGCCAAAACGGGCTGCCTGCCAGACGCGCTTTCCGGTCGCGGCTTCGAGGCAACTCAGATGGGTGATCGGGCCAGCCCCGCCGACGTTGTCCATGCCGTAGAGGTGGTCACCGAGGTGGATGGATGTCTGCCACTCGTTGCGCATCACACTTGACGCTCCGTTCGAACTCCAGACTTCGCTGACTTCAAAACTTTTGCCGGAAGGTGCGAGATTGAGGAGAACGCTACCATGGTTTTCACCCGAAGAGACGAACACCTCACCATTGATCGAAATCGGAGTCGCGATATTGCAGTCATAGTCAGTCTCGTAAGGATAACGCCACAAGGCCGCGCCCGTGCCGGATTTGAGCCCGACGACCGAGCTTCCCGTGCAGACCACGATCTGCGAAGTCCCGTCAACTTTCAGCAGTGCCGGCGAGGAATAGCCGGTCGCATCGCGCCCGGCGGTCCAGAGTTGCCGGCCGGTCTTGCTGTCGCACGCGACGACCGCCGCGCGCGGCGCACCGATGGTGACGATCACCTGGTTTCCAACGACGAGGGGGGAGCAGGCCATGCCGTACTCCGCCGGTCGGGCGTTCAGCTCACGGACCAGATTGCGAGTCCATCTGATCTTTCCGGATTTGAGGTTCAATGCGACCAGGATTCCCTGACCGGTAAATGCATAGACAGATTCTCCAGCAATTGTCGGTGTAGCCCGCGGGCCGTGACCCATGTTATTCCGGTAATCCGGTGCGACAGCGGTCTTCCACATAGGTTCGCCGGTTTCTGGATTCAGGGCTGTGACGAACTGTTCTCCATTCTCCTGAATCAGGGTGGTGAGCATCCCACCGCAGATCACGAGCCCGGACATCCCAACGCCACCACGGACTCGCCAAGTTTCCTTTGGACCATCGGTCGGCCAAGTGTCGAGCAGTCCGGTTTCGACCGATATCCCGTTCCGGGTCGGGCCGAGAAATTGAGGCCAATCGGATGCGGTGCCGACTGACCCGTGCAGCACTCCGAATGCGATCAGAGCGAGCAGCAGGATCTGACAACGAAGGGGGCGCAACGCAGTCTCGCGCTCGCCCGAAATAGTAGCGTGGAGCATGGGAGGAACGCTATCGCGGCTGAATGGCGTCTTTCGAGCGAAATTCCGGCTCAAATCTGTAAAAATTGTCTCTACCGTCGCACTTTCGAGACATTGCCGCTCGTGAATTCGGCTGGAAACACTGGCACTCCCGGTGATGAAAACTATGGATAAGTGTAGGTCCATGGATCGAATACTTGGACGTTAGCGATAATGTGCGACGTAAAGGTTGACGTTCTTAGCAGGTTTAGTCTGTTTCTGCGCCATCTCGACACAGCGGAAATGGTGAACAAGATGTGGACAGGCCGGCTAGCGCTCCTGTTTTTTACTTGCCTCATATGGTGCAGATAATCACGCTAATTAAAATCGGCATTGTTTCAAACCGCGTGTCGAATTGTTTTTTCTACGAACCAAATTTTTATGAGCAGCGAAAATAAAAACGTTCCTTATCCCGGTATCCCGACCACTTCGGACGGGGCAGGTGGCGTCGTCTGGGTTGAAACCAACGTCACGACCGGTGCCTGTGCTTACCCGATCACGTCCTCGACCACGATGGGCACCGGGTATCAAACGGAATTCGCGAATGGGAAAAAGAACCTCTGGGGGGACGATTTGCTGTTCATCCAGACGGAATCGGAGCATTCGGCGGCGTCCAGCTGTGAAGGTTATGCGCTGTCTGGCGGACGCGTGACGAACTTTACCTCCGGTCAGGGCCTCGTCCTGATGAAAGAGGTTCTCTACACGATTGCGGGCAAACGGTTGCCGGTCGTGTTCCACATCGGTTCCCGCGCTTTGACCAGCCATTCGCTGAATGTGCATTGCGGTCACGACGACGTGATGGCCGTCTGGGATTGTGGTTGGGGTATCCTTTTTGGCCGAAATGCCCAGGAAGCAGCCGATCTCGCATTGATTTGTCGGCGCGCGGCGGAGGATTCCGAAACGCCATTCATGAACGTTCAGGACGGGTTTCTCACGACCCACACGATCGAAAACGTTCGTCTGCCGGAACTTGATTTCATGAAGGACTTCATCGGCGATCCCTGCAAGAAACTGATGAACCTGATGGATCCGAATTTTCCGATCATGTCCGGTGTGGTGCAGAACCAGGATTCCTACATGAAGGGCAAAATCGCCCAACGCAACGTGACGGACAAGATGCCGGCCGCGATTGCGAATGCGATGAAGATCTTCGGCGAGAAGACGGGGCGCTGTTACGAAATGGCGGAGCCTTATCGGATGGATGACGCCGAGTACGCCTTGGTCGGCATGGGTGGCATGATGGAAACCGCGCAAGCCGCAGTAGACTGGATGCGTGAAAATCTGGACCTGAAGGTCGGCGTCGTGCACGTGACCTGCTTCGCTCCTTTCCCATCCACCCGCATCGTGGAACTTCTGAAAGACGTCAAGGCCGTGACCGTGGCTGAACGCATGGACAATCCCATGACCGGCTCGAATCCGTTGACGATGAGCATTCGCTCCGCGTTTACGGAAGCGCTCACGGGTTTGCATTCCGGTTCCTTTGGAGAGTTTAAATATCCCGAAATCAGCACTATTCCGCCGATCTATTCCTGCTCGGCAGGTCTCGGATCGCGTGACGTGCGCGGTTGTCATTTTGTTTCGATCGTGAAGAACATGATGGCCGAGAAGCCCCGTGTGTTCACGGTGGTCGGTGTGAAACACCCGCTGGCACTTGAGGAAGGCGAAGACATTGATCTCCGTCCCGAAGGTGCATTCTCGATGCGCGGACATTCCGTCGGCGGTTTCGGGTCGGTGACGACCAACAAGCTCATCGCCTCCTTTGTCGGTGAGTTGTTTAATCTCTACGTTCAGGCCTATCCAAAATATGGCTCGGAAAAGAAGGGTCTGCCCACCACCTATTATCTGACTGTCGCTGACGAGCACGTGCGGACGCACAGCGAACTGAACGACGTGGAGTTCATCCCCTTGAACGACGTCAACGCTTTCAACCTCGAGAACCCGCTGCACGGCATCACCAAGGGTGGCAGTGTATTCATCCAGAGCGATCGCACCGAGGCGCTGGACGTGTGGCTGGAAATTCCGGCCTGGGCCCGTAAGATCATCCGTAAGAAAGATCTCAAGGTCTACTATCTCGACACCGTGAAGATTGCCCGTGGAGTCGCGACCGACCCCGATCTTCAGCAGCGTATGCAGGGAGTCGTACTCGTCGGTATCTTCGTCAAGGTCACGCCGTTCGCCGCCCGTTCAGGCATGAGCGAGGAAGACATTTTGGCCGGGGTTGAGAAATACATCCGCAAGTATTTCGGCAAGCGTGGCGAAAAGGTCGTGCAGGAGAATCTCAAGTGCGTGAAGCAAGGACTCACGGACGTTCAGGAGATTTCGCAGGACATCACCCATTCCGAAGAAAAAGCATCCGAAGGCGAACTCGTCGCCGCAAACTGATTTTAACCCAGGTCGCTTTGGACAACCGAAAGCGGCCTTTACCGTTCCTCAGGACCTCCTGACATGATTCAACAAACAGAACCCGTCGAAAACGAAGCCGGTGAAATGGTCGATCCGCCGACCAATCGCCAGAACACCACCGAGATCACCAAGGATGTGATCGATGTGCAGGACTTCAACGAACGCATCGTCGATGCCTACAACCACGGCACCGCTGAACTCGGCCTTCCCGCCGATCACAGCACGCTTCGTTCGCTGATCCCGGCCGGAACCGGTGTGCTCCGCGACTTCTCCTACATCGCGCCGGAAATTCCCGCGTTCAATTTCGAGAACTGCGTGGCCTGTATGGACTGCGTGACCGAATGTCCGGATACGGCCATTCTCGGAAAGGCCGTTCCGAAGGCCCAGTTCGAATCCGAACTCGCCAAGATCGAAGACGAGACCGAGCGCGCCACGGTAAAGAGTCATTTCGCCCAGACCACCAAGTTCTGGAAGACTTACGAGAAGAAGGGCAAAGAGCCCGCTTACTTCGGAATCTTCATTGATCCCACCAAGTGCAAAGGCTGCGCCGAATGTGTGGACGCCTGCGGCAATCACGATGCGTTGAGCATGTTGATGAAAGAGAAGAAGACGCTTCCGACCTACGAAAAGACCTTCGACTTCTATCGCTCGCTGCCGGAGACCCCGGCCGAATATGTGAACGAGAAATTGCTCTCGGACATCATGCTCACCGAACGCTCACTCCTCTATGTGGGTGGTGCCGGTTCCTGCATGGGTTGTGGCGAAGGCACGGCGTTGCGCATGATGCTCGCCGCCACCGGATTCCAATACGGCAAGGAAAGCATCGGCATCGTGAACTCGACCGGTTGCTCCACCGTTTACGCCTCAACTTATCCCTACAATCCGTATCTCGTGCCGTGGACGAACTCCCTGTTCGAGAACGGCCCGGCCGACGCCATGGGTGTCCGTGCCCGTTGGGACCAGATGGGTTGGGGCGACAAGAAGCTCTGGGTCGTCGGTGGTGACGGAGCAATGCTCGACATCGGTTTCCAGTCACTCAGCCGCATGCTGGCTTCCGGCATGAACATCAAGGTGCTCGTGCTCGATACCCAGGTGTATTCAAACACCGGTGGCCAGTCTTCGACCGCGACTTACATGGCACAGAACACCAAGTTCTCCGTCCATGGCACAAAGGTGCAGGGCAAGACCGAGCGCCGCAAGGAACTCGCCCAGATCGCGATGATGCATCCGAACACGTTCGTTGCTCAGACCTCCTGCGCCATGACCAATCACTTCTACAAGTCAATCATGGCCGCCAATGAGTTTGACGGGCCCGCTGTCATTTCGGTCTACACCACCTGCCAGCCCGAGCACGGCGTGGGTGACAACCTGGCGATGGCGCAATCCAAGCTCGCAGTCGATACGCGTTCGTTCCCGGTGCTCGTCTATGATCCCCGCAAAGGACCGAAGATCGCGGATCGCCTCAGCCTCCAAGGCAACCCGGCACCGAAGGAGAATTGGTACACCAATCCGAAAACCGGTGAGACCTTCGACTTCGTTACATTTGCCCGCACCGAAGGCCGTTTCGCCAAGCACTTTGACAAGGACGGCAACCCGTCCGAACTCATGCTGGCCGCGACTCAGGACCGACTTGAGAACTGGAACCAACTCCAGGAACTCGCCGGCCTGATCTGACCTGCGGCGGGTAACCGCTCGTTTTCAAAGCCCCGGCATTCGCCGGGGCTTTTTTGTACTGATGGCCCATTCCCTCGCAGCCCACGTGCTCATGCCTTTCAACTTGATTCGGTGATTCCCGTCGCTATTCTCGCGCTTCTTACAGGAACAGTTTATGAGCAATACATCCCCAAAACTCCACAATGCAATGTGGCCCGGACTCGTCGGTAAGGGCACCGATGAAGGCCAGGAACCCCCCATCAGTCTCGAACGCATGCTCGATCTCACGGCCGCCGCTGAGGTGAACGGCCAGAAGTTTGAAGGCATCGATTATTTTCTCTTTTTGCCCCACACAAATCCGGAAGCCAGCGATGGCGAGTTGAAGGGGATCGCTGATCTGATCGCCGGCAAGGGATTGGATATCGGTTCCCTAGTGGCTCCGATCTGGCCCGGCACCGTGGGTGATTCTGCGATGGGCACGGACGAGCAGCAGGAGAAATTCCTCAACGCCGTGAAGATGGCCTGCCGCATCGCCAAGATTTTCAATGAACACGGCGCGCGCAAGCGTGGTGTGATCCGCATCGACTCCGCCGAGTTTGGCGTCAATGCGTGGAAGGAAGATAAGGGCAAGAACACCGCCCGGATCGTGGATACGTTCAAGAAGGCCGCGCAGATCGCCGCCGACAATGGCGAACGGCTCGCCGCTGAGGGTGAAATCTGCTGGGCCGGCATGCACAGCTGGAAGGACATGCTCGACCTCCTCGAAGGTGTCGGAATGCCCGAGACCCTTGGCTTCCAAGCCGATCTCGCCCACACCTATCTGTATCTCATGGGTTACAACGCGCCGGAACATGCGCTGCTCAAGGAAGGCTATAGCGAAGAGGAGTTCTACGCCGCCTACGAGCAGATGACCGACAAGCTTCGTCCCTGGACCATCGATTACCATGTCGCTCAGAACGACGGTGAAGTCCATGGCGCGGGCGATCATGACAAGACCGGCAAGCACTGCCGGGCGGATGATCCGAACGGCAAACTCGACATCACCCGCTGCTCCGGATACTGGCTCAAGGATTTCAAGGATCGCGGGATCGAACACATCTGTTGGGACGGTTGCATGTTCCCAAACGCAACCCTCGAGGCGCCCGAAACTTGGAACACCATTCTTGATGCAATGATCAAGGTGCGCGATGCACATGGTGCCTGAAACCAGCTGGCGACAATCCTCAATTACAGAAACTGATCAGACATGAGCGAAAAGAAACCATTGAACATCGGGCTGGTGGGTTACGGCTTCATGGGCCGCACCCATTCCAACGGCTACAAACGCGTCAACGACTTCTTCCCGGAACTGCAACACCGTCCCGTCCTGAAGGCGATCTGTGGACGCAATGAAGAGCGCACCAAAGCCTTCGCCGAACAGTGGGGCTATGAGTCCACCGAGTCGGACTGGAAGGCACTGATCGCCCGTGACGACATCGACGCGATCGACATCTGCACCCCGAATAACACCCATGCTCCGATCGCCATCGCTGCTGCCGAAGCCGGCAAGATGGTGCTCTGCGAAAAGCCTCTGGCCCGCACCGCCGAAGAATGCCAGCCGATGGTGGACGCCATTGAAAAGGCCGGGGTCGCCAACACGGTCTGGTATAATTACCGCCGCATCCCGGCGGTCTCGCTCGCCAAGGAAATCATCGACTCTGGCAAGCTCGGCCGCATCTTCCACTACCGTGCCAATTTCCTCCAGGATTGGACGATCAGCGAAGATCTGCCGCAGGGGGGTGAAGGCCTTTGGCGCCTCGACGCCGCCGCCGCGGGTTCCGGAGTGACCGGTGATTTGCTGGCCCATTGCATCGATACCGCCATCTGGATGAACGGCGGCATCAAGGATGTTTCCGCGATGACCGAGACGTTCATCAAGGAACGCGTCCACACTGCGACCGGCGAGAAGCAGGCCGTCACCATCGACGACGCCTGCATCTTCCATTGCCACTTCAACAACGGTTCCCTCGGTCTGTTCGAATCGACCCGTTACGCCCGTGGTCACAAAGCGCTCTACACCTTTGAAATCAACGGTGCCGATGCCTCTATCCGGTGGGATCTGCACGACCTCAACCGCCTGGAATACTTCGATCACTCCGACGAAGGCAAAGTCCGCGGCTGGCGTAATATCCATATCTCCGACAGTGATCAGCCCTACATGGACAAGTGGTGGGTGGGCGGCCTCTGCATCGGTTACGAGCATTCCTTTGTCCATCAGGTCGCTGATTTCATCGCCGCCCTGGACAACGGCACGTCCTGCAGTCCGACCTTTCGTGAAGCCTGTGAGACCTCCAAGGTCTGCGACGCCGTCTTGGCATCCGCCAGGGATCGCGCCTGGAAGGACGTCTGAAACCGATTCACATCCAATTGCAAAGCCCCGGCACTGCCGGGGCTTTTTTGTGATGAGGGTTTACAATCCGTGGCCCGCTGGCCCGCGCCTGAGGCGGGCGCACAACGGCATCAACCGAAAGCCGGTGATCAAGCAACTGGCCGACGTAAATCGGAAAGACAATTGCTCCGCCGAAACACACCGTTGGTCCAACGGCGGTCGGAGTGGTGAACTGTTGAAAGTGATCGGCGGTGGCCACCCTTGGCCGGGAGCGAAATCGCGCCAGTATCTGCCGGTGAAAACGCTTGCGGAAACCTGCCGCGACTTCGAAGCGGGCGAGCGGGTCCGGGAGTTTTTCAAGGCTCACCCGAAGGTGAAATGAGCTGGTCTTAAGCGCTCAATCCCCGAGAAATCTGGCGTTCTCGCCGCCCGCCTGATCGGGGTCTCGCCATGCAAAACGGTCTTGGAACAGGTGGGATTTCTGTTCCACCACATCAGCGATCAGGTCTCCCAGCACCGGCCCAAACTTGAAGGCATGTCCACTGTCACCGGATGCGACGACGAGTCCGGGACGGTCGGGGTGGTGATCAATCCAGAACTTACCATCGAATGAATCGCTGTAGAGGCAAAGCCTCCGTTCGATGATGGGAGAATTCCCAAGAGCTGGAAACGTGGTCTCGGCGAATTCCAGGAACCGCTGCTCCTCTTCGGGCAGAATGTTTCTTGGCTCTTCGGGATGCACGCGCCGACCGGGCCCATGATTGGCGATTTTCAAGGTGCCATCCACCAATGCGGGAAATCCATACCAACCGGTCGCGCCGATCTCCGCTGCCCAGACGGGGAACTTTGGCGCAGTGAATCGCGGAACATCTTCGATCTTGAAATGAACCACCGGTTGGCCCGTCGCCCAGAGGACTTTGCTCAATTCAGGAAGTAGAGTTGGGGTCCACGCGCCGCACGCCATCAGCACTTGGTCAGCCAGCAACCGTTCGCCGCCCGCACTCACCCCACTGACCTGTGAACCGGTTTCAATCAGTCTCTCGAATGGCGTTCGTTCTCGAATCTCTATTCCCGCTGCGCGCGCATCTTTTGCCAGCAGTTCGATGACCCGTCGGCTCGCCGCCCATCCTCCCTTCCGATTCAGGTAACCAAAATGATATCGGTCAGTCGCCCAAGCGGGATGTGCCTGTTCCCAATCATCGGTCAACAGTTCGAGCGGTTGCTCCAGTTCGGTCAGCAGGTCCCGGCTTTCGTATTCGAAACTTCCGGGCTGCGGTTCGTTCTCCGAGAGCACGAGAAAGCCATCCTCATGGTAGACCGTCTCTCCCCAGTGCCGGTTCCAGCGACGCCAGCCTGCCAGGGCCTGCAGGCCCCATTCGGTGTAGACGCGATCGCTCCCATAATCGGCGCGGACTACTTTGCTGATATCGGTTGACGCCGCTTCCGGGCGCGGAATCGTGCCGGGGTCGATGAGTGTCACGCGCCAATCACGTCGGCGGAGCTCCAGCGCTGAGCTCAGTCCGAACAAGCCGCCTCCGACGATGATGATGGACCGCTTGACCTTGTTCATAGTTGGGTTGATCTTTGCCGGCATATCCGCACCGGCAAATCATTTGCACAATTTTCGTGAGTGAATTACACAGGCCGCCGCTCGTCGATACATTGTCCAATCACCAAAATGAAAAAGCAGATCGCACTCATCGGTTTCGCCCTCGCAACCTTCGCCCTCGTCTCTCCGGCCGACGCGGCGGAAAACGGGTTCAAGAAAATCTTCAACGGCCAGAATCTCAACGACTGGAAGGGCAACACGGACCTCTGGTCAGTCGAAGACGGTGCCATCACCGGAATCACCAAGGCCGAACCGAAGTTGACCCACAACACCTTCCTCGTCTGGCAGGGTGGCAAGGTGGGCGATTTCGAACTGCGCCTTCAATACAAGATCGGCAAGACCGGCAACTCCGGCATTCAGTACCGTTCGCGCGTGCTTTCCCAGGGCGATTTCGGTCCGATCGTCAGCGGCTACCAGGCCGATTTCGAGTCCGGCACAAAGTATTCCGGAATTCTCTACGAGGAGAAGGCCCGCGGCATCCTCGCGCTGCGCGGCGAAAAGGTTGTGATCCAAGGCAGCAAGGTGATTGAACAGAATCGCAAGGGCAAAACCGTCAAACGCACTGTCCCGGACAAGAAGGTCGTTGGTTCGCTCGGAACGACCGAGGAGATTCAGGCCAAGATCAAGGCTGAGGATTGGAACGATTACCGTATTGTGGCGAAGGGCAATCACCTTAGTCATTTCATCAATGGCGCGCAGACGATCGATGTGAAAGACGACGAAGCCGGCGCGAAGGAAGGCATTATCGCACTGCAGATTCACGTCGGTCCTCCGATGAAGGTTCAGTTCCGCGATATCCGCATCAAGAAGCTCTGACCAGTCTGACCCGATGAAGAACATCCTCTTTCTCATCGCCTGTCTCTCGCTCACGCTGGGCGCATTTGGCAAAGACAAGAAACTCGTCATCATCGCCGGCAAGCAGAGTCATCCGCCGCTGATGCATGAATTCCGCGCGGGCTGTCTGATCCTTCAGAAGAGCCTCGCCAGTGTGAAAGGACTCCACGTGGAGTTGCACACCAATCACTGGGTCAGCAATGAGGCGACGTTGGAAGACGCGGATGCGATCTTCATCTATTCCGATGGCAAGGTCCGTCATCCGGCAGTTCAGGATGATCATCTTGAAACACTGCGTCGGTTGATGAAAAAGGGCGTCAGTCTCGGTTGTGCGCATTACGGCGTGGAAGTGGTTCCCGATCAGGCGGGTGCGGAGTTCAAGGCTTGGATCGGTGGCCACTACGAAAACGGATTCTCGGTGAACCCGATGTGGAAGCCCGACTTCAAAACCTTCCCCAAGCATCCCGTGACGCGTGGTGTGAAACCGTTTGCGGTGACGGATGAGTGGTATTTCAACATGCGCTGGCGCGACGGGATGAAGGGCGTCACTCCAATTCTGGTGGCCACTCCGTCGGACGACGTTCGCGACGGTCCCTACGTCTATCCGAAAGGACCGTATCCGCACATCGAGGCGGCGAGCGGTCGCAAGGAAGTGATGATGTGGACGGTGGAACGCGCCGATGGCGGTCGCGGTCTGGGGTTCACCGGTGGACACCATCATCTTAATTGGGGCAATGCCAACTACCGTAAGATCGTGCTCAACGGAATGGTCTGGCTCGCGGGTCTGGAAGTTCCGAAGAACGGTGTTAAGTCGAATGTGAAAGCGAAGGAATTGTACGAAAACCTGGATCCCAAAAAGGGACTCGCTGAAATTCTGAGGGCGCGGGCCAAGAAGTAGTCGCGTCGAATCCAGACAGATTCACCAACGAAATGGCGCTGCGATGCAGCGCCATTTTTATGCCCATATTTCTCGGCGTGAACTCCAACCGCCATCGGTAATCACGTTCCTATTCCTCATCAGTGACGTCTGGCCTTTCACGCCCGCTTGGTAAATAGTTACGTCGCCACTAATGAAGTATCTGATCGTTGCGGACATTCACTATTCGCTCAAGCAGTTCGACTGGGTGAATTCTGTGGCGCAAAAATTCGACCTGGTTGTCCTTGCCGGCGATCTGCTCGATCTGGTTTCCATCGTGGAGCGGGACGCCCAAGCGGTGGTGGCACTCAATTATCTGCGACGCATCCGGGAAAAGACCCGGCTGCTCGCCTCCTCCGGCAATCACGACGCGAAGGACAAATCCGCCGAAGGCGAGTGGGCCGCAACCTGGCTGCAAGACAGTCGGAACGATGACGTATTGGTGGACCGCGATTCGGCCGTCATCGACGAAACTTTCTTCACCATTTGCCCATGGTGGGACGGTGACCTCGGCCGTGATGCAGTGCTCGCGCAGCTGGTGGCCGACGCCGCGAAACCCAAGGCGCACTGGGCGTGGATCTATCACTGTCCACCCCACGGGACACCGCTGAGTTGGAATGGGAAGAAACATTTCGGCGATCCTCATCTTGGTGAATGGATCAAACGTTTTCAGCCCGACCTTGTTTTTGCCGGCCATGTTCACGAGGCCCCGTTTCGCAACGAGGGCTCGTGGGTTCATCGCATCGGGAAGACCTTCATCTTCAACGCCGGCCGACAACACGGGCCCATTCCGGCATTTCTGGTTTGGAACACGGACGACGCGGATGTGACCTGGATCTCGCAGGCCGGCACGGAGCGGGTGAGTCTGAGCGCATTTGCAGGCATCGAAGTCCTGGCATAGAACAGCAACCGGAATGCACGGTGGGGTGTTCAACGAGCTTGGCAACGAACTGGCCGAGGCCTATTCGCGCGTCACGGATGAGGGCGGGCTGAAGGTGCTTCCCCCGCACGGTTCACTCGATAACCTGACCCGCCTCACCAACGGAACAGTTGATGCGGCCCTGTTGCAGGGAGGCACGTTTTCCGCCGAGAGACTTTCCGTGATCGCACCGCTCTACCCGGCGATGGTGCATGTGATCGTTCGCCGCGCCCGCCTTGGCGGCGAAGCAACCCTATCTGTATCCGACTGAGATTCCGACCGGTCTTTACACAGTCAACCCGACGATGCCGGCTGAACCAATCGTGACCATCGCCATGGATGCCGGGTTGGTAACGCGGGCGGATGCGTCACCAAAATTTATCCGGGCCTTGCTCGTCGCCCTCTACGAACGAGGCATCGCATTGAATTTTCCCAATCTTTTCCCCTACCGGGATGTGTTTTACAAGACACCGGTTCCGCTCCATCCGGAGGCCCGTACCTATTTCAAACCTCCCGATCAGCTCGGTTTGCTTACCAATATCTTGGAATCCCTCGCGGCCTTCAAGGAACTCATGCTCGCCCTGATCGGCTTGGGCTGGCTGTTGTGGGACCGCTATCGGCGGTTGAAGGATGACGAGAAGACCCGCCTCCTGCAGCAGCAGAAAGATCACCGCGACGGGTTTCTTGAAGAGACCCTCCGGATTGAGGAGGCGCAGATGGAGTCGACCGATCCCGCCGTGCTGGAGGGGTTTCATCACGAAATCACACGGATCAAATTGAAGGCGCTGAAGGAACTCACCGATGAAGATCTGCGCAGCGATCGCGCGTTCATTATTTTTCTCACCCAGTCCGCCAACCTCATCAACAAAATCTAGCATCAAGATGCTGCGTGGAGAACGGGCGGCAGACTCCGGAAAAACCGCCGCCAAAAAAGCGGTACGCAAACGCGCGGCAAAAAAGAAGAAGACCAAATACTGAGGTCCCCGCGCTCCGGCGGCTTCCGACGCCCGAGTTTTTACAATCGCTTTATGGGCAATGAACAAAGCAGATGATTCCAAGCGTTTTTGTGAAAGTGGAATAGCTTGTTTTGCTATGTCATTTTTGATACTTGGCGTTGCTACTGTTACTGTTACTGTTACAGGTACTGTTACTCCAGAAACTGCATTGGTGCCATGCACTCATTGAACGAAAAAAACCTTCGCTTGTCCGAGGATATCGAACTCAACAAGCTCACTGACGGCATTCGGCTCCTTAAGCAATGTCGTACCGGTGAGTTCCTCGCACTTAACGGTTCGGAATTTGGCATCGTCAATCTCTTCGACGGTACAGCTGCGGTGAAGGAGATTTTTTACACGGTGTTGACCGAAGGCGAACGCCCCAAGATCAAAGAGTTTTACGACCTCGTCTTCGAGGCTTACGAGAAAGGGTTTCTTTACGAGGGCGACGAAGAACCGGTCTCCCCGAAACGCCAGGGTTACGACTGGTATGTCTACAGCACCCCGCTGGCGGCTATGTCATTTCCGCTCGTCGTGATCACCGCCGGGGTATCTGCGGTCAGTATCGCAAACATGGCGTTGATACCTTCGATCGGCGGCTGGTTCCTGATGTTCGTCTTCGTATCTTGCTGCCTGAGTTTGGGCAGCTTCATGGCCGGCGCCGCCTTGCGTGCCTTCGACCGGCGCATCTACAACCCGCATGTGCGGATGGATCTGGGAATTCCCTTCTTCGCCATCGATCCCCGGGATGCCTTCATGGGGGGGAGATCCTGTGAAGCCGTGGTGGCGCTGAACACGATCGCCGCGCCCTTTCTGTTTTCCCTGATGGGCTGGAGTCTGGATTCGGTTCCGCTGTTCCTGTCCGGCTGGGTGACGGCCCTTATCCTGAGTGCCCCGTTCGGCGGTTCCCCCGCGCATCACCTGCTGCATGCCATGTTTCGTAAGGCGCATGTCGTACCGCGCAACGCCGACAAGTTCCTCCAGAACAAGGTGATCTCCCAGATATTCAATTGGAAAGAAACCCTCGCTGAGGAAAAATATTTTGTCGTCTACTCCACCTACGCCATCCTCTGGCTGGGTGGCGTATTCAACTTCGCCTCGCGTCTACTGAAACAGCAGGCCTCGGAGTTGCTGACCGATCCCGGCGCGCTGATGATGGTCTTCGTTCTGGCCATCGTGGTTGCCTCGCCGATCGTCTACGTGTGTTGGATGGCGTGCAAAAACCTGTGGCGCATGCTCGCACCGAGCCTTGCTCCGGTAGAGTCCCGCGTCTCCGCCGGTGCCCGCGAATCGTGGAAGCCCGACAACAAAGCCCTGGTCGATTTTCTGGAATCCACACTGCTCTTCAACGAACTGCCGAAGGAAGAACTCTCCGCCGTGGCTGATGCCATGAGATTCATCCCGGTGAAGGCCGGCAAGCCCATCATCCGCGAACGCGATCAGGGAGATCTTTTCTTCATGATCTACAAGGGTGAGGTCGAAGTACTGAAAGATGACGAGGCCGGCGATCCCGTCAGCGTGGCCAAACTGAGCGCCGGAGATGTCTTTGGCGAAATCGCGCTGCTTCAGAAAGTGCCGCGCACAAGTTCGGTGAGTTCCCTCACGAAGTGCGATCTGTTGGCCTTGAACAAAGCTGACTTCGAGAATCTGCTGGTGGACACCCTCGGGGCGAAGAAGATCCAACAGCTGGTGCAGGTCTGCGCGTTTCTGCGCCGCAATCCGCTGTTCAGCGGCTGGCCTTCCCGCGCGCTCATCAAGATCGCCAACGAGTTCACCGTTGAAGACTGTGCCGTGGGTCACGAGGTGATCGAAGAGGGCCATCATAACGAATTTTTCTATCTGATTTACGAGGGTGAATTCGAAGTCAGCAAGGGCGGTAAGGAAGTCGCCCGACTGGGTCCCGGCGAGTTTTGCGGGGAGATCAGCCTGCTGCGCGGTGTCCCGGCAAACGCCCGCGTCGCCGCGTCGCAGCCGACCCGCTGCCTGCGGCTGGACAAGGATGGGTTCCTCGAACTTGTCAGTCAGGATTTTGTGATGGCATTAGGACTGGACCGTGAAGCCGATCGTCGGCAGGAAGCAAAGCGAGGAAGAGCAAAATGAGTCTGTTGGTGAAACTGTTGCCGGTTGTGGCATTGGGCGTGGTCGGGGCGATGAACTCCGACGCCTTGAAGAAGAACCTGGCCGTTATCCAGGAGGCGCGCATTGCGGCGACTTCCGGCATCGAAATGCGCGGTATCGCGGACGCGGTCGCCCAACAGATGGCTGACGATAGCACCTTGCCAATCGTCAACTTCGGCGAATTCCTCAAAGACGCGATGATGGAGAAAGGCGGTCAGGAAACGCGTGACGCCAGCGCAGACATGTGGAAGACCCCTTACCGAATTTTGGTGAATCCACCCAAAAACGGATTTGAAATCTGGTCGGCCGGACCGGACAAGCTCTGGAAATCCGATGATGACCTGAAGTATCTCTACGTGCTGACCGGCATCGCCGGCAAGGACGCGATCACTCCGCCGCTGATCCGCCAGGCGCAGATCGTTCAGGGTCGTTACGATCGCGAGAACGCTGCGCAAGACTCCGGATCGTCTACCGGCAGTTCCAGTTCGGGCACGAACACCCGATCCACTCCGAACTCATCCACCGGCAAACAAAGTTCCGGCAGTGCGGCCGAACAACGGCGGGTGGAATCCCAGCGGGAGCGGGCGGAATCCGGATCCGCCGCTGCGCAGTTGTCCTACGGCGAACGCCTGGCGAAAGGGGACGGCGTCGAGAAGGACTTGGAGGCGGCCAAGAAGATGTTGGAAGGCGCCATCGAGAATATCGAATCCAACATCCTGCGTCGCAAGGCCGAAGGCATCCTGAACAAAGTCAACGCCGAGCTAAAGTAAGCATCTGATGATGCATCAGCGTTCGGAGTAGGATGGGTATTCCGGCCCGTCCAATTGCGTAGTTTGCTCGGCGGGTGCACGTTGGTCTTGGCAACGTGAACAAAGCCAAAAGTGGGACAAATGCATGTCTCCGATCTTCCCGTCAGCGGCGGTGACCCGAGTACAGTAATTCGGATCGTTGCACACCTTCCTCTGATTGATCAGATCACGCACCGCCCGCGCGTGAACCTGGGTCGCGCAGAAGATGATGGTCTTTTCATTCTGATCGATCAGTTCGAGGAAGACCTCTACCCGCTTGGCTTCGTCCATCCTCGGCACACAGAATGTGCGTGGAACTTCTTTGGGTAAGACTTCCGCAACGCTGCGCGGACACGAGCTAGCGGTTACCGATCAGATAGGAGGGCTCGTTACTGTCCGTGCCGACATCAAAACGAGGGAAGGCTTTCAACGACAAGGTGAAGGCAATGGTGAAATCATCGGTCTGCTGGCGGCTGTTGCGAAGTCGGACGGTGAGCGAACCGACCCAGCTTCGGAAGTCGCGATAGATGCTGTAGTTCTGTTCCTCGAGTGTGCCATCCCGCGATTCGAATTGCTCGCGGATGTTGAATGCCCAGTTCTCATTCAGGCGGTAATAGAGATTCGCGAGGATGAGGTTCTGGCCGATGGGATCAAACGAGGGCGTGCGACGTATGTAGCGATGACCCAGCGCAAAGGTCCAACGGTCGCTCTGGGTGTAGGTGACGCGGTGATCCGCGATTCGGAAAACGCCACTGTTCAGGTCATACCGATTCTCCGAGCTCAGCGTCAGCCATTTGCGGGGTTTGAAATCAAGGTCCGAATACAGATCGGAATACGTCTCCTGATCCGGGCGCTGCCGCAATCGCCAATCGGTGAACAACTGCCAGTTCACCAGCGTGTCGACCCGTCCGTCACGCTTGGTTTGGATCTGGTTTCGCAAGCCCAGTCGCACCGTGTTCTGGCTGTCCACAGAATCAATGGCGTTGAACTCGGGAAAATCGATTGGCAACAGGCGGAGGGTGGGAATGATACTGTCAAACTGCGGGAGTTCGCCGGGCGTGACGTTGGGTGACGGCACGAACACGTAGTTCAGCGTGGGTTCGATGATGTGTCGCATCCCGACCGAATTGAAGAGCCGCAGCTTCCGTTCGCCCCAGGTGCGGGAAAGCTTGGTGGAGAGTTCGGCTCCGGTATTGAACACCCAACGCTCAGATTCCGGACCTGCAAACCCGCCTTCCGTTTCCCCGTAGGCCGTGAATCGACCACCAACGCGCGGGGTGAAGTTCAGCCAGTTGAAGAAGGTTTTCGGCAGAATTACCTGGTGGTAGGTGTCCACGCGCCAGGCGGCGAATGACGGCTGATTGTTGTCCCGAAACTCGTGTTTGAAATACCCTGCGGTGCTTTCTCCTTCGTAATATAGCGGGGTGTTGCCCAGTTGTTGGCGGAGACCGGTGAACTTCACATCCGGCAGCCGCTCGACCCGCTCAAAGAAGTCGTTCACCCGGGGCATCGCGAGTGCGCTCAGGCTGAAGTTGTCCCAGAGATACTCGAATTCCACAAAGGAGTTTGGCTGCGTGTTGTTGCGGTATTCCCATTCAAAGAAGTCGCGGATGATGAACGGGTCACTCTGCTCCCGAAGTCGCGCCTTGACCGTCATGTTGGTCCGGATGTCGGCGCGATAGGTGAAATCGATACGATGCCGTTCCGAACCGAGGGTACGGCCCCCGGAATTGATGTCCGGATCGTCGTCCCGGGTAATGTAGCCACCCGCTCCGATCTTTCCCCAACGGCCAAGCTCCAATTTTATCTCGGGGCCGATCCCGACGCCGCGCCGTTGACGATAGTCCATCGCGATACTCGCCTCCAACTTTTCAGTCGGATTCCAGACGTATTTGGTCAACAGATACGGCCCGTAAATGCTGCGGTAGCCCGGCGTGGTCACCCAGTAGTTGCGGTGCCGCTCGAGACTGCGCGTCCAGACTGGCAGATACCAGACAGGCACTTTGCCGAGGTAGGCGGTCGCATGCTTCGCCGTGATCCGTTTGCCGGGAACCACTTTCAGGGATTTGCAACGAATCGTGTAAACCGGTTCGGCCAGATCGTCCGGGGTCACAAAGGCGTTGGTCGCGACGTAGGTCTGGGTTTCGGTATCTGCCGAGAGACTCAGTCCGCCTGCGTAAAAGGGAGCGTAAGCCGTGCGGAACTCCCCGCTGTCCAGCACGCCGGTCTTGAAATTGTATTTGAGTTTACCCCCCTTCCAGCTCTGGCTGCCGTTGCGCAGGAAAACTCTGCCCTCTGCTTCAATCTCCCCGCTGGGCTGATCCAACGAGACCGAATTTGCACTCAGTTCAGCCTTGATTCCGTTCGGAGGAGTGTAGCTTACGGTGACGCCGTTTTTGGCGGTCATCCGCCCCGTCCGGGGATCGAACTCCACCCCCTTGTCGTCATGCGCATCGATCTGCCATTCCCCGTCCGCCGCCGCCCCGCTGGCGTTCGGGGACACGAAAACCAGCGTCAGGAGCAGAAAGAAAGCGCACCGGATAGGATTCATGTGAGGCGAGTGAACCAGATGGCGCAACCGGTGCCAAGACGGTTTTGAAATGGCCCTTTCAGCGCGGCGAATCGCAGTCGCGGTGATGGTGTCGAATCCCGACATAAAGACCGCCGGAGACAATCAGACTGGCCAATCCAAAGCGCAGCCAGTCCGCTTGGATCCACGCACCAAACCAGGCCAGGGCCGAACCCAACGTGGCCTGAACCTCGCCCGGTGCTGCCTGCGCGGCCAGAGCGTTCCCATACCATTTAATGGCTCCAGGCACGCCGCCATCCGCCCCATTGATCACCCGCAACACCTCGATCGCAACGCCGGTGCCGAGCAGGCCCAGCATCAGTTGGCTGAATCCGCCGAACCGGCCGGGGCCATCCAGCGGAGGCGGATCAAGCGAATCCACCAGCGCCAGTACACCGTAGGCCGCAAAGGCTCCGAACACGCTGAAGAGCGGCACCCCAATCGCCAGGCTGAACTGAATGACAAACAGGCCCAGAGCGGCACTCGCCATCCGGGCGGGAGACGCCCCCCGGACCGAGTCCGTCCAGCGCAGCAGGCCGACCATCAGGAATCCCACGGCCAGACCGGCAAAATTCTTGGAGTTCACCAGGCTGAAATGATTCTGCTCGTCGTCGAACATTTCCCCGAAGACCACCATCCCGGCCAAAACGAGTGCCGGTCCGGCCGGGTGAAAGACGGCTGCGGCACTGTTCCCCACGCGGGTGGAATTTGGCAGGGTCCAGCCGAACGTAAAAAGGATGAACGCGAACATCCATTCGACATGATATGGCACGCCCGACAAGACAAACTGAAACGGCTCGAATCCACTGATCTCCGCCGCCATGCAGACCCCGCCAATCGCCACCCCGCCACATCCGATCTGCGTCAAAATCGGATCCCGGGAAATCAAGGTGGTCCGGAGTTCCGTCTGCAGGAGTCGCGCGAAAGTCCCGGCCCCCACGGCGGCGGCGAGCACCCACCAGACCCCGTCGTGCATCGAGAAAACGCCCCGCGGAAATACCCCGTCGCAGAAGAGTGATACCACGCAGATTATCGTCGCAATCAGGGCCGTGCCGCACCAATCGCGGATCAGTTCGGCATCGTGGAACAATACTGTCAAGAGCGGGACCAGCATCGCCACGAGGCGCATCAGGAGCAGCGCGAAGAACAACTCACAGGCAATGAGTGGCGATTGGGCAAAAGCGGTTTGCAGCAGATAGACCAACGCCGTGAGCACGATGCCCTGTTCCACCGTCATTGTCTTCAGGCGTCGAAACGCGGGAGTCTCACCAGCCTCCAAGGCACTCGCGCGGGCGGCAACGACCTGCCCCAGCACAAACGCGAAGATCGTCATCGCCGCAGTTTCGTAGGGGACCAGAACCGAAAGGAAAACCACCAACCCGATATTGCCCAACTCGGCAATCGCAACCGCAAGTGCCCCGGCCACCTCTCGTTGGGATCCATCGACCGCTTCGACGCGCCGCGCCAGAGGTTCCTGAAAATAGAGCATCGACGAGCCACCGAGCAGCATCGCCAACATCGGTCCCGCCGTGAAATGCCACGGGAGCAACAGCAATGCGTTGAGCAAGAGAAAGAGCGCCGCACTGATCGAGAGACCAGGAGTGAGCAGCAGACCCCACGTTTCTGTGGACCAGGTCGTCGGAGGCATGTCCCGTGTCAGCCAATCCAGACGAATCCTCCCCCCCGATACCGAGGGCAGCCCGGCGATTCCGCAGATCAGGGACAACCAGAGCACCGCAAACCATTGGGTGCCATTCAGCGCCCCGGGGCTTGGGCTGCCACCGAACTGAACACTGGCCAGATCGGGAGCGCCCCCGACGAGCCCATCCGCCAGCAGGTTCGGCGCGGAGAACAGCAGCAACGTGATCCAGAGTTTCAAGACGCTGATTAACTTGGATTCTTGGCAACCGACCAAGGAAAAAGGTCCGCTGATTGAACGATCAGAAAACGAACATCTCGTTACTCTTGCCGCATTGCGGGCAACGGGAACGGTCCACGTCCGGGTCGTCGGTATACACATAGCTGCATTCGCCGCAGCGGAAGATGGAGTCATCCGTCGCATCGGGCTCGAAGCGGCGACGATGACGTTCGACATACCAGCCACTGCCACACACCACCAGCAGCATCACGCCAAAGTAGATCAGGATGATCAGGTGCAGTTGCATCGTCAGGGCAACTCGGTGGCGTTGGTCGATGGCCGCGTGATCCACTGGACAATCACCCTGCCCTTGTCAAAGCGATCCTCGCCCAATTGCGGGTTTGGCTGGAAACGGATTTGCGGGATCAAGGAAAGCGCGTGTCGATCGGCCGCCCGTTGCGCGTCCTGCCGCTCCACCTGCGCGACCCCGACCTCCCGGATTGGGGTTACCGTGAGCCGCGGTGAAAACACCCGACCGCGCGCATCAATCAGAATCTCAATCTCCGTGGCCTGAAGCACAAAACCACTCGGCCAGACCGGCGGATTTGGGACCGTCAACAAACGGCGCGTCGGCAGTCCTTCCACGAACAACCGGCTGCTCGCCCGCGGCGGCGTCAGCGCGGTTTTGGCCGGTGCTGGCGAACGCGGCGCGATCGATAGCGTGGAGCCCAGATTGGCCTTCACGTAGCTCCGAAAGTTATCGCCCAGCGCCGTCGTGTCCTGCGTCAGCCATCGTTGCGGGTCAGACCATTCGGGCAGTTGAAACGGCGGCGGCTCCACCGTCAGCCAGGCCGGGCCGGAGAAACCTCGCGGGCTGACCACTGCGAAGCGGGTTGGATCGCGGAGCGAATAGCGGTCCAACATTGCCTGACACGCATTCGGATCGGTGAGCAATCGAACTTGGAAGTCGGGTGCCTTGCGGACCGTTTCTGCCTTCGCCCAACCGGAGAGGAGATAGATTCCACCCAGATGCAACAGGAGGAGAAGAAGGGTCGCCACGCTCCAACGGATCGGCTGCCACGGCGGCAGTTCCTCCATCTCGTTGCTCATGGCTGGGGAACCGTCGAAGGTGCCGTACCTCCCAGCGGACGCGTCGCCTGGAGCAGTTGCTTCACCCCGGCTTCGCGGGAAATCTCCGCGAGCATCACCAGGGCGCGGCTCGGCAATGATCCGTCAATGAGCGCGATCACCGAAAGATCCCGGCCCTGTTGCTTGGCCCGAAAAACCTCGGCCCGCAATTCCTCCTTCAGCTTCGCGGGCGAAACGGTCTGATTGCGAAAATAGAACTGGCCGTCGGCCCCCATTGCCACGGCGATGCTCGGTTCACCAATGCCGGGAAGATTGTCCGCCTGCGCGAGATCGATCTTCACGCCCGGCGTATGAACCATCATCTGATTCAGCATTACGAAGATCAGCAGCGAGAAGAACACCCCTGCAAACGGCGCGGCGTCCAGCTGGCCGCGGAAGATCTTGGCGTTGCGCGAATACCTCATCTCACTCGTTGCGCAGGGTGTGGGGATCAATCACCAGATTCACGATCTCGTTCGAAGCCCGCTCCATGTCCAGCACGATCTGGTTCACCCGACTGACCAGATAGTTGTAGCCGATGTAACACGGAATCGCGACCGCCAGCCCCAACGCCGTGGCGATCAACGCCTCCCACACGCCCCCGGCCATCGCCGAGGCATGTGCGTATTGGCCATCCAGCTCCAGGCGTTCAAAGATCTTGATGAAGCCCAAAGCCGTGCCGAGCAGCCCCATCAACGGCGCGATTTGCGCGATCGTGGCAATCACGTTCAGCTTTTCCTCCAGCTTCGGAACCTCCTGCATGCCCGCCTCCTCCAAGGCCTCGCGAACCCCGTCGCGACCGCGATCACGATTCAGCACCGCGGCCTTCACAAGCCGGGCCACAGGACCGGGAGTGGCATCACAAATGGACAGGGCTTCCACCGCGTTTTCGCGTTTCAACACGTTCCGAACCCCGTTGAGGAACTCGTTCGAATTGATCTGGGCACGGTGGTAGTGGAGCATCCGCTCCAGAAAAACGGCCAGCGCCACGGAACTGGCAAACACCAGAATCCACGCCATCGGACCACCCAAAGTCAGTAACTTTGGCAACATGCCGTCGTTATAGCGAAAAGCCCCGCCAAGCAGAAACGAAAATCAGAAACTCCCGACATGTAACAGCAAGCGTGAGCGAGTTCTCCAAGCCAGTGACACAGGAATGGAGACATAAGAGAATTCAGAACAGGGCGTTCCCTGAATCTGCCGGAACAAAGGCTTTCAAACCCGCACGTAGCGGAAATCCACTCGCTCACGCTCGCCGCCACTCTGGGCGTGGGCGCCGCCAGCTTCAGAAGGAGCGGGTCAAACCACCGGTGACACCGAAACCGTCGGACAGGCTGATGTCTACCGAACGACCTTGGCCGTTGTGATGCAGGTTACCTGTGAGCTGGTGACGAAGTTCGGCCTGTGCGCCCCACTCCGGATTGATCTGATAGTGCAACCGCAAGGCCGTGAACAACCCTGCCCACGCATGACTCGAGGTGCTGCCACCGCTCTGGCTGATGAGCGGCAAGCCCGCAATCGCGATCTGTTCGTTATAGCTCATTTCTGAGAAGCCGAACCCCACGTTCAATCCCGCCTGAGCACCCACGCGCCAACGGTTATCCTCTGAGCGCCAATCGATGCCGGGGCCCGCCCGGAACTGAAACGCGTGCAACACAATCTTTCGCGTTCCCGTCACCGCCGCCACCATGTCGGCAACGCCGCGGGTCGGCGTGCTCCCAATGGCAGGTGCTCCCGGCACCGGCGTGAACGGGCCGGTGTACGGCGCCGTGCCACCGGGCAGGATCACGCCGTTCAGCGCAAACGTATCCGTGATCACGCTGGCCGTCGCCGCGGAGGTGCCCTCTTCCTTCCAGTTGAAATTCTGATACCCCGCGCCCACTTCCCAATACGTCGTCCAGCGACCATGATCGGCCCACTCTTCCTGGTAGGTGAACTCCACCCCCGGACTCACGTCGTTGTTCAGCCCGTTCTGATAATCCCCGCCGTTGAGTGCCACGCTGTGCATCGAGATCGTCCCGGCGCCCGCCGCGTTGGCAACCTGCCCATCGCTCTGATAGCCGAAATGTGTGGTAACCGGCGTCCCGCCCGGACCCAGGGCCGGATTGCCCGCTGAGTTCACCCGATTGAAGCCATCGTCGTACTCCCGGCTGACCCGGCCATCGGCCAAGGTCGGCACGGCCGCCGGGGCCGCGCCCGGGTTCGCCGTGCGGCTGGCCGAGAACTTGGCTTTGGCATTGAAGTAGAACGGTAACCCCACTCCGAAGCGATGCCGCCTTCTTGATTGCGGTTCGATGATGCTCATCCGGAGGCCAGATTTGGTCGCGGGTCGCGTGACCCTCGTCTCGGTCACTGCTTCGCCCACGAGCGTCATGAGTCCCACCGAGGTCTGATAATTCTGCGCGTTGGCGGAGACGCTGAGCAGGAGTGACGCTACCAAAGTAAGTGTCGGCTTTTTCATGGTTTCTGTTCTGTTGAGTCCGGTTTTACTGCTCGGTCACGACGCGATAGAAACGAATGGCTCCCGGTGGGGTGGCCGTGTTGGGCGGCCCATCATCCAGCCAGATCGTGATGAAGCCGGTCCCGGTGACGTGCACCGGGGAGGTCTGCCATACCGGTCCCGCCACATCCTGATACTGAATGAAATAGATCCGGTTCAGTTCCGTCGGGAACAGTACATACTTCGTTGCCACTCCGTCGGGAGAGAATCCGCTGAACGGCGCCACGGCTGTCATTGTGGTATTGGTCGGCACGGTGTTCGTGCGCACTTCGTTCAACAGTTCCAGTAACAGACCCGGCGTGAAGTTTGCCATGTCGCTGCTGAAGTATTCCAACTTCAGCACCACCCCGCCACCGGCTGGTACGGTGAGGTTGTAGTCGATGTAAGGCAACGCCCCGTTGGTGACGGTGGCATTCTGCAAGGTGACCGTTGCGGGCAGGTTGGTCGCGGTGAGACGCAAGGCTGTGAAATCCACCGGCGTGGTGTTGGACACGGTCACCTTCTGCTCAAACAATCCCGTCTGGAAATTGAACAGGGGCGTCAGGAACGTGCCGTTGTACGCCGAACTGGTGTTCGTACTCACCTGCGTCAGCAAGGGCTGGAAGATGATGATTGGCACCACCACCGTCCGCGTCGTGCCATCGTTGAACATCACATTCACCGTGACCGTCGAGCGATTGGTCGAACCATCCTGCCTCGCGATTGGAATCACGTTCACCATATGATTTGTCGGATCATAAGACACGCTGTTCACTAGGTTGCTGTCCACGTTTATCACCACCGCGTTGGTGATCTGGAGGCCGGTGTTGGTATTGTTCAAGCCGTTGAGTGAAACCCGTGGCACGCCCCCGAGAGTTGGCACTTCCACCAGGATCGGGATGCCCCCGTTCCCGCGATTGGTCCGGCCGCCCTCGTCAGTCGAAATCAGCGCGATGTGGTCGTCTCCAAAATAGTCCTGCCGCGGGGTGTAGGCCAGCGACTCCAACGCGTTGTTCAGATCCGTCAACGCGCCGGAGAGCAGCAGATTCGCGCTGCTCGCGCCGTTGGCCAGTAACAGACCGGCGGTTTCGGTCACCGCGAGCACGCCGTTGGTGACGCTCAATGAGAGCAGCAATTGCGCGCTGTCCGGATCACCGACCAGGATCGGATTGGTAACCGGCAGATTGGTCGCCGAGAAGCGCAGGGCTTCGTTGGAGAACACCGCCTGCAAGGTCGGAACTCCGTTCGTCGGTCGGCCGCGCACCGTGATCGTGACTGTGGCACTCGCGGAGTTGATCTGTCCGTCGTTTGCCTGATAGGTGAAACTGTCGGTCCCGAAGAAGGTGGTATCCGGCGTGTAGGTAAATCCACCGTTGGCCGCCAAGGCAATCGGTCCCTGGGTCGTACCGCTAATCTGAACCGTGGTCAACGGGTCATTCTCCTCATCGGTGTCACCGATGAGCACGCCGGCGGCGGCCACGACCAGTGGATCTCCCTGATTCACTGAATAGCTGTCGGCATCGGCCACCGGCGGATCATTCACTGCCGTCACAGTGAGCGCGAAAGTGCTTGTGCTCTTGTCCTGGCCGCCATTGGCCGTACCGCCATTGTCCTGGACTACTACCGTGACCGTCGCGCTGCCGCTGGCATTCGGAGCCGGGGTGAATGTCAGGGTGCCGCTGTTGGCAATTGCGGGTGCGGCACTGAAGAGCGTCGCGTTGTCCGTGGTGACCGTATAGCCGACCAGAGTCTGCGCCGCTTCATTGGCCAGACCGGCAGTGAACGCAGCGAAGGCGGAAAGAGTTTGGACTCCCGCGTCTTCCTGGACGGTCACGGGATTCGAGGCGAAGGCGGCGCTTGGAGCGTCGTTTACCGCTGTCACATTGACCACGATCCTCACGGTCCCCGTCAACCCGCCCGGATCGGTTGCGGTCACCGTGATCATGCTGGTCCCCGATTGATTCGCCAACACCGTGAATACCAGATTTCTCCCCTGCCCGATGGTTGCTGTGACCAAGGCGGGATTCGTATTGTCCGTGACCGCAAAAGTCAGGGCCGAGGAAGCTGACTCCGCGTCAGTAAAAATCTGAGTCAGATCAACGGCCCCCAGATTGACATCTTCCAACGTCGTCAGGGCACTTACCGGACTCGCAGCGGGCGGACTGTTCAACTGAATTGTGAAGGCATACGCCGCCCCGGCCTGTGCAGCGCTGTTGTCACTGCCATCCCCATTCACTGTCGTCGCGTTGCTAGACTCAAGCCAGGCCCCAACCACGACGGTGTCGCCGGAAATGGCCACGGATGAGCCAAA